>JANWYZ010000154.1 GCA_025054895.1 bacterium
CTGGACACGCCTTGTCGAATCCAGCCTGCGCCCCTTCTACTACGACCATTCGGCGGGAAGGTGGTTTGACCTGCCCGTCTCGTTCTCTCTGAATACGACGAACGACTGGCTGAAGATGACGGTGCCTTCGTACTACCTGGCGCAATACGCGGGAACGGGTAATGGCTTGTTCCTCTCCATCGCTGGCACACCCATTCCCGATGCCTCGACGCTGGTTCTCTTCGGCACGGGGCTGGCGGGATTGGCAGGCGCGATGCGCAGACGCACGTTCTCACGACGGCGGTAGGTTGCAGTCATCAGGGCGCGAGGAGTACCCTCGCGCCCTGTTTCAGTGGGTGTCCGATACGACCGCCAATCAGTCGTACATGCATCCTGCGCGTGAATAATGAGTGCTTTATCCGTTCCCCGTAAGGGTGGACAGAAATCGGTGGAGTAGCACGAGACGCACCCAGACTGCCCGCATCCACACACCTGAGACGATCTCCCAATGTGTAGTTCCTCCTCTACACCGCTGCGCCCGCCAGAGGCTCCAGCATCAGCGTCTCGGTTTCGTCGTCGTAGGCGATGAGCTCGCCGTAGCGTCCCCACTCGATAATGGTATTGAGCTGCTTCTCCGCTTCGGCGGTCGGCAGCTCCAGCTCGATAGCGGCGCGTACGAAATCGCGCTTCAGGCTCTGATTCTCCGCCAGATGCAACATGTTCATCAACCACTGGAAGATAGGCAGTCGGCGGATGCGCGTGGAGAAAATCTCCTTGCGCGTGAGGATGCTTGCTTCGCTGAAGGTTTCGCCCAGCGGTGTGAGCATCACGTCGCCTTGTCCAACGCGCACAAAACCCAGTAGCTCGGCGGTGTCAATCAGGCGCAACACCAGGTCAGAGTCCGCGCCGAAGTCCTCAGTGAGCTGGTAAATATCGTATGTCGGTTGGGAAGATTCGGCGAGGTGCTCCAGCAGACCCACCAGGTCGCTAATCTGGATTTGAGGCAGCCAGCGCGTCATACCCGGCTTGCCCGGCGCAGTACCCATTTCTACCGGTTCGGGTTGCGTTTGCCCGGCGAGGATGGCGTAAATCTGGTCGATCAGTTTGAGAAACTGCGGCGACTTGCGGTGGCGCGGATGAGGCAGTTCCACGTTCACTTCGGCGATAATGCGCCCCGGTGAGGTACCCATGATGACCAGACGGTCTGCCATTTCCGCCGCCTCCTCGATGTTGTGTGTGACCATCAAGATGGTTTTGGTAGGGATTTTGCCGTCCAGCCACAGCTCCAGCAATTCGCCTCTCAACGCCTCCGAGCTAAGCACATCCAGCGCGGAGAACGGCTCGTCCAAACACAACAGCTCGGGTTCCACCGCCATCGCGCGGGCGAAACCCACTTTCTGGCGCATGCCTCCGGAGAGCTCACGTGGATAGGCGTTCTCAAAACCGTCTAATCCCACGCGGTCCAGCAGGTCCAGAGCACGCGCACTGCGGATTTTGGGCGGAATCCCTCTTGCTTTCAGCGCCACTTCCACGTTCTCCTGTACCGACAGCCATGGGAATAGCGCGAAAGTTTGAAACACGATGCTGGCGTGCGGGTTCACCCCTTTCAGCTCCTGCCCGCGATAACGGATAACCCCCTCCGTAGGGCGTTGTAAACCGCTAATCAGGCGCAGCAGGGTGCTCTTGCCGCAACCCGACGGTCCCAGCAGACAGACAAACTCCCCTTCTCCAACACTCAGGTTAATATCCTGAACGGCATAAAACCGCTTCCTGCCGGTGGCGTACACCTGGCTCACATGTTCCAGTTCCACCAGTACTTGCCCGTTGTTCATCGTTGACTACTCCATCCGATAACGTGATGCGGCGATGCGATACAAGCGTCTCCAGAGCAAGCGGTTCACGAGCACCACTGTCAAAATCATCGTGAGCGTAGAAGCCAGCAACATGGGGAAATCCCCCTGCGCAGTGCTGTGGGCGATGAGGTCGCCCAAACCGGTAACTCGCAGAGTCTTACCACCAAACTCCACATATTCTGCCACAATACTGGCGTTCCATGCGCCTCCACTGGCAGTAATCGCGCCGGTAATCAGGTACGGAAAGAGCGCAGGCAGTATCAGCACCCTCCACCGCTGCCAGGGGTTCATCCCCAGCAGGGTCACGGTAAAACGCAGCTCCTGCGGGATAGACATGGTACCTGCTATCACATTAAATAGAAGATACCACTGCGTGCCGGTTAACATCAACAGGATAGCTGCGATGTTGAGCCCACCCGGCAGATTCAACAACATCAGCACAAACACTGGGAACAGGGCGGTAGCAGGGATAGAGGCGGCAATCTGCACCAGAGGTTGCAGCCAGGTGGCAAGACGGGCGTTCATGCCAATATATACCCCCAGCGGAACCGTCCAGCCAAAGGCGATAACCAGCGCGATGAACACGCGCAGAGCGGTCATCAGTACACCCTGCAGGATATCGAGCCACTGCGATAGTTGTACCTGTACCAGCAGGTGCACAGCGCGCAAAGTACCGTAGCCCACGAGTAGAAGTATTACAAGGAAGAAAAACCGCCAGGCGATATCTTCGCGCTGGGGATGTGCGGAGACGTGTTCCGGATGGAACGGCCAAACCCGCAACGTCCACGCATCGACCCGCTCCCCAACACGTTCCCAGAAAGCCGATGCCCGTTCCGACAGTCTGGAGGTGCGCAAAATATCGTAGAACCATGAGCTGGCATGCGTTTCCTGTTCTACCATCTCCAGTTTGAACTTGTCGCTCCATGCGACTAGCGGTCGCCAGACCAGCTGATCGAGCAGCACAATCACCAGCACCAGCGTACCCAGCCCCCACAAAATAGCAGCGATATTGCCCTGATGCGACGCCTCGCGCAGATACGCGCCCAAACCGGGCAGTCGATAATCGCGTTCGCCGACGGTGAATATCTCCGCCGCCATCAGGAAGAACCAGCCGCCCGCCCAGCTCATCATGCTGTTCCAGATAAGCCCAATCGCCCCAAAAGGCAGTTCCAGCTTGCGCATACGCATCCACCAGTTCATGCGGAACACGTCTGCAGCCTCGCGCAGCTCTCTTGGCAAAGTAGTCAACGATTGATACCACGAGAACGTCATGTTCCACACCTGACTGGTGAAGATAAGCACCACCGAAGCCAGCTCTGCGGCGAACCGCTCCGGCATGATGGCGCTTAACCCCAGCAGCACCACCGGCAGGAAAGAGAGTATCGGCACGCTTTGCAGCACGTCCAGCGTGGGTAACAGAATCTGCTCCGCCCTGCGGCTGCGCGCCGCCGCGTAGCCGTACACCAGCGTGAACGTTAAGGAAAGCAGGTACGCCGCCCCCATCCGCAGCACCGAGCGCAGCGCATAATACGGCAACGCAGAAGGCTCGAGAGTGATACCCGGACCCTTTACCACTTCGGGCGCGTGAAAACCAAAATGTACCCCCGTGTAGAGCAACGCCGTGATGGTCAGCAAAACGAAAGCATCGCTCCACCGAAACTCCCGGGTAGTCTGTTTGAGCTCATAAATCGGCGATTTCAGGAAGTGCATCGGTAAAGGTCCCTTTCCTGACGGAACGGTTGGGCAGGCGTACCCCTTTCATATTATACATGGGGGGCAAGGGTGTGAACAGAGAAAACTTCTCGCACGTTCTCAAACTCACCACGCTGCGCTTCGCAGTAAACGCGCCCGCCTCGCCATTGAATAGTAAGAGCCGGCAGCGAAACTTGCCTGCACAGATCTGCATGGTGTCAATCCATCGTGGGTTAAGTGGTTGCCGCATCTGTGCGACAGGACAGCAGGCTTTCCGTATCGCAAAGGTGTATCATAATATCCAGAAAACCACCTTCTGTTGAGGTATACCCACCGTGAGCGGACACAGCGACCATCCGTCGTTTGAGGATATATGCACCCACTGGGGCGAAGACCCGGAGCGTTATCTGGGTTCGGTAGTACCGCCCATCTTTCAGAACAGCCTGTTCTCTGCGCCCAATGTAGATATACGCTCCCGTAAGACGGGGCGGTATATTTACACTCGCGAGGCGAACCCTACTACAGACATCCTGAACGCCAAGCTCGCTGCGCTGGAAGGCGCGGAGGAGGCGCGGTGCTTCGCGTCGGGCATGGCAGCTATTAGTGCAGCGCTAATGTCGCAGCTGCGCAACGGCGACCACGTGGTGTGTGTCAGACACGTTTACTACCCGGCGCGCACACTGCTACAGGACTACCTGAAACGCTTCGGTGTAGAGGTAAGCTTTGTGCGCGGCACTGACGTAGAAGACTTCGAGCAGGCGTTACGCCCGAACACGCGCGTGTTCTATCTGGAAAGCCCCACCAGCATCAACCTGTGGTTGCAACCGATAGAAGCGGTTTGTGCCTTAGCCAGGGAGCGCGGTGTCATCACCATCATCGATAACACGTGGGCGACCCCCATCTTCCAGCGCCCGGTGCAGATGGGTGTGGATATCGTAGTACATTCAGCGAGCAAGTACCTGGGCGGGCACAGCGATGTGCTTGCGGGTGTGGTATGTACATCGCGACGGCACATCGAGGCGATCCACCGCGAGATGAGCCTGATCGGCGGCATCCTGGACCCCTTCGCGGGCTGGTTGGTTTTGCGCGGTTTGCGCACTTTGCCCACACGCCTGCGCCAGCACCAGCAGAACGCTATGCAGGTAGCGCAGTGGCTTTGCGAGCACCCTGCGGTACACAATGTATTGTATCCCGGTTTGCCCTCACATCCACAACACGAGCTGGCACGGTGTCAGATGAGCGGATTCAGCGGATTATTCTCTTTTACGCTCAAGCGCAACTCCCGCGAGGCGGCGGTTAGCGTCGTGGATGCCTTGAAAGTGTTCCGCATCGGCGTTAGCTGGGGTGGATACGAAAGTCTGGCACTACCCATGCTGATTGAAGACTACGATGGGCAGCAGCGCTGGGGTTTACGTGTGCATATTGGGCTGGAGCAACCGGAGAGCCTGATATCAGACCTTGAGCGGGCATTGCGCCACGCGGAGGATAAAGGACATTAGCCTTTCTCGCCCTTCAAGCCGCTGATGAACTTCTCGAAGAAGGTTTTCTCCTCTTCGGGCACATCGGTAAACCGCTCGCCACAGGCTGCAGCGAACTGGCGCAGCAACCCTCGTTGCACTTCGTTCAGGTGGGTGGGCACGTGGACGTTAACCTGTATCAGCAGGTCGCCTCTACCTTGTCGGCGGTCAGGCAGACCCCTACCCTGCAGGCGTATGACGCTACCGGGCTGTGTGCCAGGGGGGATGTCCACGTCAATCTCTTCATCGATGCCGCGCACTCTTACCGTCGCCCCTAACGCAGCCTGTGCAAAGGAGATGGTAAGTTTAGTGCGCAGATTCGCACCGTCCCGCTCAAAGCGTTCATGTGGACGCACATGAAACACGATGTACAGATCGCCCGATTCGCCACCGCGCTTGCCCGAATCGCCTTCGCCGAGAAACTGTACGGCGGTTCCGTCTTCCACTCCGAGCGGCACGCGAATGTTGCGTTCTACCATCTGGCGCACCCGCCCTTCGCCACGACACTTCGTGCATGGATGCACAATTACTCTGCCTTCGCCGCGACAGTTGGGGCAGGTTACAACAGTGGAGATGGTTCCTAACAAGGTGTGCTGGGTATGGCGCACGCGCCCACTACCTCGGCAGGTAGAACAAGTAATTGGGGTTTCGCCCGGTTCTGCACCGTTACCCCCACAGTGTGTACAGGTCTGGAAGCGGGCGTATTGAATGGTCTTCGGTGCACCGATAGCGATCTCCTCGAGGGTGACCTCCACATCCACACGCAGGTCGTTGCCCCGCTGTGCGCGTGGCGTCTCGGTGCGTGCTCCTCCGGAGCCGAAGAACAGGTCGAACAGGTCGCCAATGTTGCCGAAGTTGCTAAAACCAAAGTCCGGTTCCGCAGTGCCTCCCCTTACGCCCGCTCGCCCGAACAGGTCGTAAGCGCGGCGCTTCTCCGGGTCGCTCAGTACCTCGTACGCTTCATTGATGGCTTTGAACTTCTCTTCCGCTTGCTTGTCGCCGGGGTTTACGTCAGGGTGGTACTGACGAGCAAGACGCCGGTAGGCACGCTTGATCTCCTCCTGGGTTGCGTCCCTGCTCACTCCTAGCGTCTCATAGTAATCTACCTCGCCCGGCATAGCGATACCTCACGCCCTAACTACTCGGCAGGCTTGTGCTCGTCTTCAAACAACCCTTGCTGCTCGCTGTCTTCGTCCGAGGGCGGACCATCTGCTTCTACCAGATCGTCCTCATCCAGATCGAGTACATCTTCTATACTGCTTGAGAGAGAAAGTATTTCCTCTTCACCCAGCTCCGCGTCGCCATCCGTTTCCTCTTCCGCTTCTGCTGCCTCTGGCTCTATCTCAGCGGTTTCATGACCATTATCGGAAGGCTTGCGGTTTGCCTCCATATCCATCGTGACCTTTGCCATCGCCTCTTCGAACTCTTCAACGGTCAGCGCCGCTTCCGACGCTTCGGGCTCCATCAACTCCGACAGAGGCTCAGGGTGGAAGGTAGGTATCAATCGCCCTATCGCCACCTCTTCCAGGGCGATAGTCAGTGGGTTGGTGGAAGAGCTTTTTACCAGCGCGCGACGCGCGATACCTTGCTCTTGTAGCTGGCGTGCACGTTTCGCCGCCAGCATCACCAGAGCATACTTATTGAAACGGTTTAACATATCGGGATGGGGCAGGATCATAGTTGCGCAACCTCTTCTCTTGTTCACACCCTTGAATTATACCGCCTCTGGCGACAATCGTCAACGTGCGTGGAGGATCTTCGACCTTCTGCGGGCATCTGTCCACCCACCACTGAAACGGCGGGCTACGAAGAGGCAAAACCTGCCTGCGCAGGTTATTTCAGGCGGATTTTTCCTGCTCACAACCCCCGATTTCAATCGGGGGAAAAGACATTGTAATCACCAGTAATCACAAGTGAGATTGTTTGAACAATAGATAGAAGTGCATCTCAAGGTATGAAACGACGACATTATACTCCTTCAACACAGCTCATATAGCTTCCAGCAGGGTAACTCTACGTGCTCGTCCTGCGCTTTGGCTAGCAGAACCCCCTGCCCAGCAGTATTCATCCTTACAAGACGTCACCCACTTCCCCCAGCATCTGCTCGCGCAACAAGGGGATGGGGGGAAAACCCGCCATCAGATACTCGTCGTGGAATCGGCGCAGGCTGAAAGAGGCTCCCTGCTTGCGCCTCAGGTCTTCCCGTAGCTTGAGCAGAAGCAGTTTGCCCAGCGTATAGTTGCAGTACATGGGGTCTACTGTACCGCGTTTTGCCTCGCGCTCGGCGTTGATGGGCTCCATGTGCCCCTGCTCGATGAACAGCTGCCTGGCTTCGTCCA
>JANWYZ010000155.1 GCA_025054895.1 bacterium
CGCATTTACCGCCTGTTGCGCCCGTTTTTCCTGGGACTGATATTTGGCGAGTTCCTGTCGGCGTGTATGTGGTCGTTGATAGCGTGGTTCTGGCAGTTGCCTACGCCCACGTTCCCATGGCCGTAATCATAGCAGCCCGCCCGTTACGCAGCTGAAGAAACCTAACACGGCGTTCAACAAGAACACCTCGTACCAGTCCATCTCGAGGAAGTGACGCAGTATCAGCAGGTCTACAAACCAGGCGAGCACGAGCAGTAACCAGAATCCGGTCACCGTTGCCAGCAGCAAAGCGACGCTGGAGTTCAGCACCATGAGCATCGTAATGGCCAGCATGGTACGATAGCCTTCCAGAAAGCCCACGCGAAACGGCTCGCCCGCGATACTGCCCGTGACCTTTACCGCAATCCAGATGACCAGCGTATCGAAAAGCCACTTGAACACGGTGAACACGGTCATCAGGGGTATCGCCACAGCGCCCAAACGCGCCAGAGCCTCTACACCCACGAAGGCTCCCTGTTGCAGGCGAGAAACTGCTGTCGCCAGCACGAACCCTACTGCGACGCCTGCAACGGCTACTACGGTCAGCAACGTCCACAGTGGCAAGTCCAGAACCCGCTCTCGCCAGTCGTCTGGTGTCATCGGCGCATCAGTTCTGCCTGGGCATCGCGGGCAGGTTCTTGGGGCGCAGGATAGAGTCTCTGGTAGCTCCCGTCGGGCAGCATTCTACGAGCGTGCGTGTTGTCGCACAGGTAAGTTTGCAGCACGTGGTCGCGTAGATAACGGATGTGCTCGGCGCGCTCCACAGGGAAGACGACTTCGACGCGGTGGTCGAGGTTGCGTGGCATCAGGTCTGCACTACCCAGGTACACTTCCTCTTGCCCATCGTTCCAGAAGTAGTAGATACGGCTATGCTCGAGGAAGCGACCAACGATGCTGGTGACGGAGATGTTCTCGCTCAGGTCTTTCACGCCCGGCTTCAAGCAGCATATCCCGCGTACCAGTAGGTCTACCCGCACCCCTGCCAGCGAGGCGTCGTACAACAGGTCAATCATCTCCGTATCGACCAGCGAGTTCATTTTGAAAATGAGACGAGCCTCGCGCCCTTGCTGCGCGTGCGCAATCTCGCGCCGAATCAGGTGTCGCAGTTTCTGTCTCAGGTTCACGGGGGCGACCAGCAGCTTGCGGTAGTCTTGCTTGTTCGAGTAACCTGTCAGGTAGTTGAACAGGTCGGTGGCGTCCGCGCCAATGTCTTCATCACAGGTAAACATACCGATATCCTCGTAAATTTGCGCGGTGGTGGCGTTGTAGTTGCCGGTGGAGAGATGTACGTACCGACGAATGCGCTCCCCTTCCTGGCGCACCACCATCGCCACTTTGCAGTGGGTTTTCAATCCCAGCAGCCCGTACACCACATGCACCCCAGCGCGTTCCAGCATACGCGCCCAGCCGATGTTGCTCTCCTCGTCGAAACGCGCCTTCAGCTCCACCAATACTGCTACCTGCTTGCCCTGTTCCGCCGCCTCCAGCAACGCCTGCACCACCGGCGCGTTCTTGCCCACGCGATACACTGTCTGCTTGATAGCAAGCACCTGTGGGTCGTACGCTGCCGTGCGCAGAAAATCCACCACAGGCTCGAAGGAGTCGTACGGGTGGTGTAGCAGGATGTTGTGTTTACGTATTGCCTCGAAGATACAGCCGTTTTCGGAGAAGCCCTGCAGTTCGGCAGGGATAGCGGGGCGGTAGGGGGTAAACTTCAGTTCGCTCCGGGGCACGGTTTCGTAGATTTGCATCAGGTGGCTCAATCCTAACGGGTGCGCCAGTGTATACACATCGGTAGGGTACAGCTCCATGTTCTGCATCAGCAGATTGCGCACCTGCACAGGCATCTCCTCACCAACAGCCAGCTGCACAACGGAACCGAATTTTCGCTCATAGATGGTTCGCTGGATAGTCTCCAGCAGGTCATCTGCCTCCAGTTCACGGATTTCGATGTCGGCGTCGCGAATGATGCGAAATGGATAGCAGGCGACTACTTCCATGCCAGGGAATAGTTCGCTCAGGTTTGCCGCAATGAGCTGCTCCAGCCAGGTAAAGTAGTGGTGGTGAGGCACGGAGCCGTCTGGACGCCTGCTACCCGAAAACCGCTTGACAGGAACAAGGCGGGGCAAGGTATTGGGCACTTTCACACGGGCGAAGCGTTCGTTTCCTTCGGTATCGCGGATGATGACCGCCAGATTCAGGCTCAGGTTGGAGATGTGGGGAAAGGGATGCCCGGGGTCAAGCGCAAGCGGAGTGAGCACCGGGTAGACAACCTCTTTGAAATAGGCATTCACCCTTTTGCGCTGCGCAGGGGTGAGTTTGTGATAATTCACGATGTGGATGCCGGCTCGGCGCAGCTGCGGAAGCAACTTCCGCTGAAAGCAGGCGGCGGCTCGCTGGTACAGGTCTAACGATACCTTGCGGATGGCTGATAGCTGTTCATGCAGAGTCAAACCGTCGGGCGAGACCTGGTGCAACTGCGCCTCTATCTGCTCGCGGATACCCGACACGCGCACCATGAAGAACTCGTCCATGTTGGAGCCGAAGATGGCGAGAAACTTCACCCGCTCCAGCAGGGGGTTACGATCGTCCTCTGCCTCTTCCAGCACCCGGCGCTGGAACTCCAGCAGGCTTAATTCTCTGTTCACATAACGCGAAGAGGGATTATTTCGCACAGGCATCGCTTGCATCGAGCATACCCCTGTCGAGGCTAGCCTTTTTTCCCGATTGCAACCATCTGTTTGGGGGTGAGCAACCAGTGCAACGTGGCATGAGGTTCCCGGTCAAACGTGTCGACAGTTAAATAACAGACGCCTCCCTTCTTAAACACAATCTGCAGACCAGTAACGCCCAGCAACAGGTTTGCCAGCGCACTGATGTTAGGCTCGTGCCCAACGAGAGCGACGGAGTCTACCTCTGCGTAGGCTTGAAGCTCCTCCCACAGATGGTCGGGGTGAGCCAGAGGCAGCAAGTTCTCCGTGAACACCAGCGGCTGCGTAATGTTCAGTACATCTTTCAGGATTTCGGCAGTTTGACGCGCCCGAACGTACGGGCTGGTGAGTATCAGGTTCGGACACACCCCCAGCACCTTCAAGCCACGCGCGATGTCACGCATTTTCGCTCTGCCCCTATCGGTCAGGGGGCGCTGACTATCTTCTTCATATCCGGGGGCATCGTGAGGTACGGCAATAGCGTGCCGCACCAGGTACAAGTTCATGCGCTATCCTCCTCTGGTGATGCGTTCGTACTTTCTACCGGCGTCCCCTCATGGGAGGAGTTATCCGTAACAGGTTCATCCACCTCAGCAGCGGTTTGCACTTCGTCCACCTGCGCCTCGGCAGCCTCTTCTACATGTTCAGGTTCTAACGCCTCTCCAGCGGCATTTTCCGTTGCGGGCTCCTCCGCCTCGGCGGCTGGCTCCACGATAGAAGCTGCTTCCCATGGTAAGGCTCTATCGGGCGCGGCTCGCCAGAAAGAGTATACCTCGTTCATGCGCTGAATATACGCTGACACCCTTTCCGCATGGCGCTGCTGGTAGAACTGTCGTACCGGCTCCATCATGCATTGCTGGTTCTTCGCGGCGAACTCGTCGATCGCGCGTAACATTACCTCCATGTCCTGGATCTCGCCCATCAGCGTCTGGTAGTCGTGCAGTCGCGCCAGCAATTGCTCGGGCATGGTGGTTAACAGCGGCTTCACCACTTCCACGCTGTAGCGAAACCGTTTGAAGGCGATGCGTACACGGTGGATAGTAGCAGTGTTGGTCGGGTCTATCAACGCAAGCCGGTGCAGCACGGTTTGATAGGCGTCATCTACAGGAGCCAGCGCGTCGATATTACCCTGCGCTATGGACTTCAGGGTAGCGCGTAGAGGCTTGGAATAGCCGTTCTTGATAGCGTTGATATCCTTTTGCGCACTGCGCAGCAAACGCTTTTCGCGCTTCTGCAGGAACAGGTGGAACGGCTCCATTTCAGGCAGTTCCGATACTCGTTGTGAGGTTTCCAATAGCATGACCTGCGTGTCGCGCAGAGTATCAAAGGCGTCCAGGTGCCCCTTGATGTCACGGCGTACCTTGCGCAGTGCTGGCGATGGGGCCAAAAACGCCAGAAAATCCGTTAGCGCCAGCAAGCGACGCATTGCCACACGCAGGTCGTGCACTGCCTCCTCACTGAACTGCTTACGGCAACGCTTTACCTGCGTACGCAGTGTGCGCGTCCTTTCTCGGGTTGACTTGTCCAGCAGTTCGACGGCGGCTTTGTCCATCGCGGCGTACCCTCCCCCTAAGCGATTTCCAGTGAGATTCCAAATACGTCTTCAAACAGCTTCTTACGTTTGCGCAGTTGCCATTTTTCAAGCAGCAGGTCGCTTTCTCCCTCCAGTATAAGGCGCCATCCGTTCCTGCCAGCTGGTTGCAGATACAGCTCCCTCAGGGCGTGGCTTCGGCTGGTATCGAGGCTATCCGCAAGCCGAAGTATAGCAGTAAGCTTCATTACTGTCAAGCGGTCTTTCTGGGGCAGGCTTCTGAACCCGTCGTCCTGAAGGGAGGGAGCCTCTTTGCGGTGATACCGGATGATATGCGCCACTATGTCTTGCTGGGCAGAGGTCAGCCCGATGATGGGGCTGTGCTTGACAATATAGTAACCGTGCTTTTCGTGATCGGCAGGCTGGATGAACTGTCCGATGTCGTGCAGCAGACCGGCTACCCAAAGCAACATCCTCTCTTCGCCACCCATGCGATGCAGGCACTCCGACTGTTCAAACAGCCTGTCCGCGAGCCTTGCCACTTGCTTGCCGTGTTCCACGTCCATACGGTACTTTTGCGCAAGACGCATGGCGGAAGCCCGCACCTGTTGCTCCACAGGTGGGCGCTGTGCAACAGCGGCAGGCAGCATGTCCCACAAGATGCCCTCTTTCAAACCGACGCGAGGAATGGTTATCTGGCGCACGCGCGTTTCGCGCGCGATCATGTGCAGCACGATGCCTGCAGGGATAATCACGTCCGCACGATCAGGGCGCAATCCCAGCCTGTCGATGCGTTCCTGAACGGGCATCACCCCCACTGTTTCCACCAGGGTAGCAAGTTCGTCCAGAGTGATGAAATCGCCGCTGCGCCGACGCAGCAGCTGTCTTCTCAGGTCGCCCAGGGCGTCCACGTTGCCCCCCGTGCCGATGCACAGGTCTATTTTTTGCGAGCCGATTTCGCGATCGATGCGCTGACGCGCCAGCTCAGCGTATTCCAGCACCATGCGACTGAAGGAGAGCAAGTTGTCCGTGACGCTACCGAATTTCTGCAATAAGCGCACCGTGCCCAGGCGGTAGCTTTCGCTGGAGAGAATGGTCTCACCGAAGCTAAGGGTAACCTCTACGCTGCCGCCGCCAATCTCGATGAGCACGGCGTACTTGTTTTGAAGGTCTACCACTTTACTCACCGCCAGATGCACCAGTCTGGCCTCCTCTTCACCACTGATGACCTCTGGGCTCATGCCGGTTTGTGAGGCAACCCTGTCCAGAAAGAGGTCGCTGTTTTCCGCCTCGCGCACCGCGCTGGTAGCGACCGTCCGCACGCGCGGCACACCGAGATGTTCTATCACGCTACGGAAGCGGTTCAGCGCCTGTACCGCCGCCTCCATGCTGGCTTCGGTGATATATCCGAGCGAAAACACATCCTGTCCGAGGCGCACCGGCGCGCGCTGGTAATCTATCAGGTCAAAGCGGCTGGCGTCTACCAACCGAACAATCTGCATCCTTATCCCGTTCGAACCGATGTCTATTGCAGCCAGCATCGCTCCTTCTGTATCCTTTCTGCGCAACAGGTATGTTCAGTTACTGTGCCGTCCGACGCTTCCCCTTCTGGAGCAGAGGTTGTACCGGCAGATTCTCCCTCTGCCATTGCTCCACGTTACGCCATACCACATGTCCATCCAGATACGCTACGTTTCCGCCGTCTTCGTGGTTGCCAACCCAGTTGGAGTACATTACATCGCCGAAGACGGGGGTGGAGCTGTCATCGTCCGAGCGGGCAGGAGGGCTGTACCAGTAGGATACAGCCACATCCGCACGTTCGCGCCGGGGACGAGGGCGGTCATCCGACGGGCAGAAGAATGCGCTCAAACTATCTGTGTAGGCTGAGGCGAGGCGCACCCAGCGCGACGGCGGCGGATACCGGTCGCCGTAGTCCTGAGCGTACAGCTGCAGCGCTTGCACGAGATGACGCAGGTTGAGCCGACAGACGGTGCGGTTGGCGGCTTCACTGCCTCTACCGTACAGGTTCCACACCATGCCCATCACGACCAGCATAATCAGGAACACCACGAAGGCTTCGAAGTGGCGACGGTGCAGAGCGCGGTCTAACCATCGGTGTTTCCATGTGTACGGCATGGCTATATCCCTCCTCACGAAATAGAGGGGCAAACTCTTCCATGCCTATTGTATCACGCTGGCGCAGGAAAAAACCATACTGGTTGGAACCTCCCATGTCTGGGATGACGTGCCGTGTTTGGATGGTACCCTCGCGTTGACTTGACATTTTTTGCACCTTGCGATATGCTATAAAAGTTTCCCATAATCAGTATCACCGTAGACTGGGCGGAACTGCAAGAGCTCACGCAGGCGCATTCCACGCAACCCATTCGCGAGGCCAGGTTCAGTATCCAGAGTGGGCTTCATTCGGGATGCACCCAACCGCCTGTCAGCGACCCGCAGAACTGGAGCCTGCGCTATTGTGGGATGTTTCCCACGATGGGAACGCAGTTGCACAATGCGCTTTACCGTGTAACGGTGCAGTATCGCTACGTGGCGATAGTGGGTTATAACCCGATGCCGATTTATCGGACATTCGGACCGTATCAGACCTACATTGAGTTTACTGTGCGCAATCTGGTGGTATCCTCTGCGGACGAGCTGAAGGTGTTAAAATGGGACGCCGACCGTCCTGAGATATGCGACACGTCGTTTCAGTATACGCTGGACAGTGAGCAGACGCGGGATATACCGGTGAAGATAAGCATCTAATCTACGGACGGAGGCAAGGTGTTCGAGGTTACCGAGCAGAAGCGTTGTCCTCTCACGCATACTTTCACCTGGGGCGGGCGGAACTCATCGGGTCAGCCTGCGCCGCCGGGGTTATATGTGTTTGATGTGGAAGCCAACCCAAATGCGGGTTCTTCTGGCGACGCCGACCGATTGCGCAGCAGTAGAATCAGCGTAGGGGAGCATGAGATTGACATCGTTGCTACCGAAGTCGTGGAGGCCAGATATGTCTTGTATAGCGGCTTGGAT
>JANWYZ010000156.1 GCA_025054895.1 bacterium
GACTTCAGCCTGCACGCCTGGCTGGGCGAACGGGAGCAGGCGGGAAAGGTCTCGCTGTATCGCGGACCCGTGCTGCTGGCGTATGACCAGCGTTTCAACACTGTAGACCCTGACGACCTTCCTGCGCTCAGCCTCTCTCGCCTGCGCTACACCCAGGAAAGCCTCCCCCCGGACGAGGTTCATCCCCCGCTGATGCTGCTGCGTTTCCGAGGCGCGGATGGACGCGCTGTATCCCTTTGTGACTTCGCCAGCGCGGGCTCCGCAGGCACGGTGTATCGCTCTTGGCTGCCTGTGCAGGAGACACGTCTGCCTGACGGGCTGCGCAGCCCCTTCGCAGTGTAAGGGAGTACCGTGGCGCGTGAATACATCGCTTTCCTGTTGTCCGTATAGCAGCAGAGGAGTATAATACCTGTAGAAGCAGGCTCGGGCTAGCGGGGAGATACGTATGAAGTTTACCTTGCATGCACGGGCGGGATCTGTGTTCACAGACTGGCATCGCGTGGATAGGAAACGGCTTTAGCTGGTGATGCAAATGGAGAAGAGGAGAATGTCTGAAATGCAGATGATGCTGATTATATGCGATGCAGGTGTAACCGAGAAGGTTACTGAAATACTTAACGGCGCAGGCGCGCCAGGCTATACCGTGCTGCATAGTGCTACTGGTAAAGGTGAAAGCGGTCCGCGCGAAAACACGCCGATATGGCCTGGCTTAAACAGCGTCATCCTGTGCGCCGTACCCGCCGACCGCGTGCCGATAATACGAGAGAGCATAGATGCTCTGCGTAAGCAGCGCAGCGCGAGACACTTACCCCTGAAAGTATTCTTGTGGAGCCTGGAGGAGATGGGCTAGTAAACTGCAGAAAGTCCACCACATTGCAGGGGCGCACGATTGTACGCCCCTGCGAAGCTGCGCACCGACAGGACACTCACCTGAGGCGTGGCTTTGACCGAAGAGGGTAAGTCGTCCAGCCGTAAAAGTGACTAATAGCTTACATTCACCCACTGCCCGGTGCGATGGCTCTGTAGCACCGCATCTACAATCGCCATTTCCACGTGCCCGTCTTCGAAAGTGCTGAAGTCCCAATCGCCGCTGCCTTCCGCAACCGCCGAATACACTCGCCACAGGAAGTTCTTCAACCCGTCAGGATAGCCTTCGGGGTGACCGCCTGGGTAGTGCGCAAAGGGACGCGCTTCAGGTGTCAACAGCGACGGGTCGCGCATCACGATTTCGTTCGCCTTTTCACGGTAGCCCACCCAGAGCTCATCCGGTCGCTCCTGGTCCCACACCAGCGAGCACTTACTGCCCGAGACTTCATAGAACATGCGGTTCTTGCGTCCAGCGAAGCACTGCGACACCGTGAACGAACCGACCGCGCCGTTGTTGAACTCGAACGCCACGCAGGCGTAATCTTCTGTGTTGATAGGCACAGGCTCGTAGTCTTCAGGCTGCAGCACCTTGCCCGCGTAGGTCTCCAGCTCCTTCTTGGGCTTCATGCGTGTCTTATGGATGGTATGCAGGTGAGCGTATACGCGCTGAATCTTCAAACCCGTCACATACTGCACGCAGTCGCACCAGTGCGAGCCCACGTCCGCCACCGCGCGCGACTCACCGCTGAGCTCAGGAACCAGACGCCAGTTCCAGTCAGTAGGCAGGAATAACCAGTCCTGAGTGTAGGAACCGGTGGCATGATAGATTTCTCCTACATCGCCGCGTTGCACCATCGAACGCGCATGACGCACCAGTGGATAGTAGCGGTAGATGAAGTTAATCGCGTTGACCAAGCCTGCCTTCTTCACCATTTCCACTAGCTGGCGCGACTCGCTGGAGTTCATCGCCAGAGGCTTCTCAGAGATCACGTGCTTGCCAGACTCGATGATCTTGCGATTGACCTCGAAGTGCAGGTTGTTGGGTGTGCAGTTGTGGACGACCTCTATCTCTTTATCGTTGAGCAGGTCATCCACGTTCCAGTACACGCGGTCGATGTTCAGCTGCGCTGCTTTCGTTTTGGCAGTTTCCTCATCTCTCTCACACAGCGCTACCACATCTACAAAGCCCAATCGGCGTGCGGCTTCAACATGCGCCGGTCCGATGAAGCCTGTGCCGATGATCGCCGCTTTGACTTTCCGCATCTCCATTCACCTCCTCGTTACTCTAATGAGTTTATTCTGTCCACTGGTCATACCTTCCTGCTGCAGGAATATGCACTGCAAAAGTTGAAACCTGTATGCACTATGCGCGTTCGGTATGAAACCTTCACTGTCCATAAACGTTTTGCACTCACCATCAGTCGGGGCACTACTGCCCAAACCACCAACCTGTGGTTGCGTGTGGAGGAGGACGGCATCGAGGGTTGGGGTGAAGCTTCGCCTTTTTCTATTGGCGCTTACCACGAAAGCACCGAAACCTTACTGCAAGAGGCACAGCGCGTCGCCGCTTTGCTGGAACCGTTTCACCCTCTGCAACGCTGCCGTGTAGAGCAGTTGCTACGCGAACAGCACACGCCTCGCGCGCTCTGTGCGGCAGTCGATATCGCGCTGCATGACTGGCTGGGCAAGGCGGTTGGACTGCCATTGTGGAAACTCTGGGGACTGGAACGAGAGCGGATTGCGCCCACCACTGTCACTATCGGTATCAATCCGCCAGATGTGGCTCGGCAGCGCGTACGAGACTGGCTGGTTCTCACAGGCGCAAAGGCTCTTAAGGTGAAGCTGGGCAATCCGGAAGGTATCGAAGCGGACAAAGCCATGTTTGAGGCTGTGCAGGAAGAGACTCCGGCAGGGGTTGTCCTTCGCGTAGATGCGAACGGAGGCTGGGGTCTTCAGGATGCTGTCGTGATGTGTGGCTGGTTGGCGGAGCGCGGTGTAGAGTACGTGGAACAGCCCCTTGCGAGAGGCGCGGAAGACGCCTTGCCCGAACTGTATCGCCGGTCGCCGTTGCCTCTCTTTGTCGACGAGAGCTGCTTCTCCAGCGCAGACGTAGTACAGCTCGCCGACAGGGTGCATGGCGTGAACCTGAAAATGATGAAGTGTGGGGGATTGAGCGAAGCAATGCGCGCCGTACATGCAGCCCGGGCGTGTGGACTACAGGTAATGTTTGGCTGTTACTCCGACAGTAGCCTTGCCATCACCGCCGCTGCACACCTCTCTCCACTCGCTGACCATCTGGACCTGGACAGCCATTTGAACCTGCTGGATGACCCCTTTGTGGGCGCAACCTTGCAGCACGGCAAGATCATACCGAACGACCTGCCAGGATTGGGGGTACAACGCCGTGAAGATACTGCCTGAACACCGCGTCGCGATACTACAGCACGGAGGCATTCGCGGGCAGTTCGGCAAAACGGGGCTGGTGTTGTTGCGTTACAGCGAGGCGCAGATTGCGGCGGTCATCGACGCGGAGTGTGCAGGAGGTTCCATCCCACAGCTCACGGGCATCCCACGCGATGTGCCTATCGTGGCTTCCTTGCGTGAGGCGTTGCGCTATCAGCCGCAGGTGCTGGTAACGGGCATCGCTCCGCCCGGAGGCGCGCTCCCAGAAGCATGGTGGCAGGAGGTGAAAGAGGCTGTAGCAGCTGGCTTATGCGTGGTGAACGGATTGCATACCCCGATGGCGGAGCACCCCGACCTGAAACCACTGTTGCGCGAAGGGCAGTGGATCTGGGATGTGCGCCGTGAACCACCCGGTCTGCAGCTGGGTAGCGGCGCAGCGCGAGAACTTTCCTGCCTGCGAGTGTTGACTGTCGGAACTGACATGGCTATCGGAAAGATGTCCACCAGTATCGAGATGCATCGCGCCTCGTTAAAGCGCGGATTGCGCTCGGCATTCATCGCCTCTGGTCAAACGGGCATTATGGTCGCCGGCGACGGCGTACCTCTGGATGCGGTGCGTGTGGACTTCGCTGCGGGCGCGGTGGAACAGGTGGTCATGCGCTATGGGCGGGACCACGATATCCTGCATATCGAGGGGCAAGGCTCTTTGCTCAACCCTGCATCCACCGCCACTTTACCCCTTATCCGCGGCTCCCAACCGACACATTTGATACTCGTGCATCGAGCCGGGCAGACGCACGTCCGCAGCTACCCGCACGTGTCTATTCCGCCGCTGCCCGACGTGATACGGCTCTATGAAATGGTCGCCTCGGCGGCGGGAGCGTTTGCGCCTGCGCCCGTAGCAGCAGTTGCACTCAACACAGCGCACCTGAACGCAGAGGAAGCACAACGAGCGATTACGCAGGTGGAGGCGGAAACCGGCCTCCCCTGCACAGACCCGATACGCTACGGTGCGGAGAAGCTGCTGGAGGCGATACTGAAACGCTGACCTTTTGTTTCCGTTATGCGGATCGCCCTGTCATAGCAGCATAATCCCCACACTACACCAGCGAGTTCTGCTTCGTGAACTCTACCAGTTCCTCCACGTGACAAAACGCCAGCCCCGTTACCGTATCCGCTGCGCCATAGTAGACCGCAATACGTCCCGTTGCCGAGTCGGCGAGCGCCGCGCAGGGGAATACCACATTGGGCACATCTCCCACGCACTCGTACAGCTCCTGCGGGGAAATGATGTAGGGCGCGGTGCGAGCAATCACCTTCCAGGGCTGTTCGATGTCCAGCAACGCTGCTCCAGCGCTGTACACGAACCCGTTGCACGAGGT
The DNA here is from genome assembly GCA_025054895.1 of bacterium. Lineage (GTDB taxonomy): Bacteria > Armatimonadota > HRBIN16 > HRBIN16 > HRBIN16 > HRBIN16. The sequence goes on from JANWYZ010000156.1 coordinate 4,653, forward strand.
CAACACACCGTGATAGATGAGCAACCAACCTTCTGTCGTCTCGATCGGCACAGGTCCCGCGCCGATTTTGGTGCTTTGCCACCCTCCAGCAGGCGCCATCACAAAGCGATGACAACCCCAGTGTATCATGTCAGGGCTTTCGCTGTAAAACATATCGCCCCAAGGGGTGTGCCCACGGTCGCTCGGTCGGCTGAGCATGGCGTACTTGCCTCGAATCTTGCGAGGGAACAACACCCCGTTGCGGTTGTAGGGCAAGAAGGCGTTCTCCAGCTGGTGGAAGGTCTCGAAGTCCTGTGTCCATGCTACGCCGATAGTGGGACCGTGGTAGCCATTGCACCAGGTTACCCAGTAACGGTCTTCGACCCAAACCACGCGCGGGTCGTAGCCATACTCCCAACCTAACTCCTGCGCCGCTTCGCCCACGAAGTGGATGCGCTCGGGATTAATCTCCCAATGAATACCGTCCCGACTGCGCCCTGCATGGAGCTGCATATACCGCCTCGTGTCGTCGCAGCGAAAAACACCGCGAAACTCCTCCCCATAGGGCACGACCGCGCTGTTGAAGATGCTGTTGGAGGTGGGCAAGAGGTTGCGAAGGATAATCGGGTTCTTGCTGTAACGCCACATCACGCCTGAATAGTCCTTTGGCTTCTCTTCCCAAGGGATGTTCGGCAGCTCGGGTCCCACAATCTTGACCGCCATGGCTCGTCCTCCACATATCACACTTCTTCGCTTTTCCATTACACACCGGTATAGGAGGTTCCTGCTAACGTAGCCGCCCTCACCAATCCTGCGTGATGGGTACAAGACGGTGGTCGCCTGTAATATAGTGGAGGTGCGGAGGGGGAAAAGTATGGTCACCTTGCTGAAAGCCCCGGTAGAAGCACGCCCCAGAACCGCTGAGCGAGCAACAGACTGGGAGCGAGGCTCCTGCCGAGCCGTCGGGTTTGAACGGTCGCGACGGAGCGCGACCCTCCAGTGCTGTCATGCTGAGCGCAAGCGAAGCATCTCTACAATCACAGACGGAGATTCTTTGCCACGCTCAGAACGACAGGAACGGAACGAAAACGGCACATTGAAGCGCACTGCTCCAAACGCGGGGCGATTGTCTCTATATGCAACCACCCCAGGTCGCACACGACATCCGCCGCTACCCGCACTATGATAACGCCACACGGGAAAATTCATATTGCCCTCTTGCACTTGCCTGCGACTTTGCCTATACTATTAACAATACTAAACGACCGTGTGGAGGCGAAGCGATGGCGTACATCCCCAGGGCGGTGGAGCGTGCCGACCGATATCGCGTGAAGGTAGACGAATATGTACACTACCAGCGGAACGGCTATCTGAAGGTAGAGAGGCTGATTTCGCAAGGGGACGTGCAACGCTTGTTGGAGTGGGCGGAGAGCCGCCGCCAACCTCGGACGAGTACGGTTCAGCATCCAGAAAAAGCCTCCATTGACGAGGTATTCAAGACGCAGACGCGTATCCACCAGCTGCATCGCGTCGACCCCACAGCGGAATGGGGATTGCTTCATCCGCGCGTGCTGGATGTGCTGGAAGCGTTAATTGGTCCCGACGTGCTGGCATTACAGAGTATGCTCTTTTTCAACCCGCCAGGCATGGGCGGACAGGGTTGGCATCAGGACTCGTACTACATCACCACCTATCCCGACACGCTCATCGGCGCATGGATCGCGCTGGACCCTGCAGATGAGCGGAACGGTTGTCTGTGGGTGATCCCCGGCTCGCACTGCGAGCCTATCTACCCGCCGACTTTTGCGTACAACCGCGTACACACTGAGGGAGCGTTTGAAGACCTGTTCGAGGTGGAGAACGTCAGCCACCTGGACGACGAAATGAACGCGCTGACGAAGGTGGTGCGCAAGTATCCCGCCCCCATCCCCGTACCAATGCAGCCGGGCGACGTGCTCTTCTTCCACGGTCACATCCTGCACCGTTCTTACCCCAACCGTACTACCGACCGCTTCCGCCGTGCGTACGTGTGCCACTACTGCAATGCCCGCTCGTGGGTGCCCTGGAACCATGGCGAGCCATACGAGGGCGACAGCGCAAACGACAAGCATATCCTCGCGCGCGGCAGCACGCATCTGCCCTACGCTGCCCCCAGGTTCGGTACGCCCGTGTATCTGTACACCCCATCCGGTGACGACGGGAGTGCGCCACCGCGCATGATGGGCATGGAAGATGGTATGATGCAGACCGTGCAAACGGCGGCAGACAGGGTATAATACTCGCGGAGGTATGTTGACAATGGCGATGGAACTGCCGCCCTTTCCGCGGGCGGAAGGCGACCCGATAGTGAAATATCCCGACCCTATCTTGCGCCAGGTGGCTGAGCCGGTCAAACGCATCACACCAGAGATACGCCAGCTGGTGTCTTTTATGCGTAAAGCGATGTTAGACGCCAACGGCATTGGTCTTGCTGCCCCGCAGGTAGGGGTATCGATACGTCTGTTGCTGTATACCGACATGTCGAACGAGAGGGCCCCACAAGTGCACGCGCTCATCAATCCGGTCATCCTCAAGATGTCGGGCGAGCAGACCGAGCCACCCGAGGGATGCCTCTCCCTGCCCGGACTGATGGGCAATGTGCGCCGTGCGCAAACGATATGGGTGAAAG
>JANWYZ010000157.1 GCA_025054895.1 bacterium
TGAATCGCTACCCTACCGCATGTAAACCAAAGCGTTGCATCTGCTCTTCCAGCCGTTGCCACAGCGGTTCATCCACCTGCACCCCAGCCTGCTCCAGCGCCATACACACCGCCGAAACAACCATTGGGCAGCGGGGGCGTATAATCTGCGCCAGGGTGCTGCGGTACACCCGCTCGCGGAAGGCGGTATGCAACGGTTCAGCCGCTGCTGCCACGCCTCCTACAATTCCGACCGGCGCGTGGCGATAGTGCATGCCCAGCTTGCGTAGCACTACTACTGCCATCAGCCCCAGCTCTCTTCCCGCAGAGCTGAGAACACGCTGGGCTATCCGTTCTCCCAATCTGGCGGCGTCGGAAACCGCTTTTGCTGCAGAAGCGATTTGGGCTCGAGAGAGCTGTCCAGAGTAAATCAGGCGATGCAACGCACCCAGGGTATCCACCCCGAAGTGTTCCAGTACCACTCGTTTTAGCCACGTATTGGGAGCACGTCCATCTTCGGCGCGGGTGCACAGGTTGATTGCTTGTAGCGCAATCCAGTATGCGCTCCCTTCGTCGCCCATCAGGTACCCCCATCCGCCCACAGAGGCGGTCTCGCCGTTCTCGTTCATTCCGAAAGCCACTGAACCGGTACCCGCGATTACCGCCACGCCCGGCGCGCCCTGCGTCAGGCAGTACAGCGCAGCACGTGTGTCGTGTGTCACCATCACCTTCTCCGCAGGAAGTGCGTGGATGCAAATCTCTTCTACCTGCGACCCTGCGCCCGTCATGCTACACAGTGTCACGGCGAAACGTGTGTGGGCGGATAAACAGGCGCTTTGCAGTGCCTCGTTGACTGCTGTCTGCAAGGAATGACGAAGACGCTCCGGTCCGCCTGGCTCGTGAATATGGTTGGCAGCTCCACCTGTTCCAAAGCCAAGCAGGTTGCCATCGAGGTCTGCAATCAGCGCGCGGGTAGTGCTTTGTCCACCGTCGATACCCATGACCAGTGTTCGTGGCACCTGTCCTCCCTCCCTGTTAGCGGCGTATGCCTCTTCAAGGTACACCAATTTGAATGTACCGCATAGACCAGTGACAAGATAGGGCATCGGAGAGGGCTACCTTTTGCCCTGTGTATGCTACGCGCTCTGTAGTATCACCTCTTTTTGATCGCGCCTATCATTAGTTTATGAAAGCAGTTTGCCAATTTCCTGCAATGTACGTGGCTTGGAGGGTAGAGTAAGCTGTACTGTGGGAGGTACCAAACAGTTCACGGCTGAAGCTGTACTTCAGCCGTGAACGCAAGACGAGCGAGGCTTGTTCGGTAAGCACATCGTAAAGGGCGCCGCCATGCGCCCCAGCGCGCTCATTACACGGAGCGTGCCTGCTATTGCCCTAACGCTTGCCTCACCGCCTCTTCCATCTGCTTCTCGCTGCCCGGCGCGAAGCCGACCTGCACCCAGGCTATCTTGCCTTCCCGGTCGATCAGCACGAAGGTCGGGATGCCCTGCACCTTGTAGGCATTGAGTACCGCGCCCTCTTTGTCCATCAGTACGCGGAAGGTATAGCTGTTGTCCTGCATGAACTTCTTTACCTTGTCCAGTTCCTCGCGAGCGTTCACTGCCAGTACCACCAAATCGCCAGACTGCGCTTTCTCGTGCTGGCTGAGCGCTTGAGTATGGGGCAGGGACGCCTTGCACGGCGGGCACCATGTCGCCCAGAAATCGAGGAACACCACTTTACCTCGCAGACTGCTTAACGATACCTCGTTGCCCTCCATATCAGTCAGGGTGAAGTCTGGAGCCTCCTGTCCTTTCAGCGAAGGTGTGTCGTCTCGCTCTGCTTGGTGCCTGGGTTCCTCTTTCTTCGCGTTCGCTGGAGGCTTGAAAGCGAACGCTGCTTGCTGGATGGGGACGTTGACCTGTAGTGCAGTGGTGAGCTCTTCGGAGGTCTCGCCATAAGCCATCTTATGTGTCATGCGATACACCAGACCATCCTTCTGCCCCAGAAACAGCGTCATGGTACCGCCTCTGCCAGTTAGTTCCACCACACGACAGGGAACCGTTCCTACCTTTTGCGTACCTTTAGCCTGCACTTTACTGAAATGCTGGTGTGCGTAATCTTCCAGTATCTCTCCTATCTGCGGCACTATCGCCAGACTGGCGAATCCAATGAAGTTAAGGGGTTGACCGACTGATGGGTCGTCCGTTAGTTGCTCCTGCGTGTATCTGTTATCGCGTGCGAAATACTGGGTGAAGGTGGTGCCATCGCTGACAAAAGTAGCGACTGGTTTGCCGTTCTGCGTCACCTGGATGCGGAACTGTCTGGGGCGCACAAATTGCACGGAAGATACGTACCTTTCGTTACCGGTTTTGACCTGTACTGTTGCTTTCAGGGTTCGTACTTTGGCATAAGCCTGACGAATCTGCTGTATAACCTGTCTGGGGGTGGTTGCTTGTGCGTATGTTGCCGTTGCCAGCGCGAGCAAAGCGCAGGCAACCAGTATCGTGTGTTTCATCCTCTTCGCCTCCTCGCGAGTGCTCTTTGCCGAAGTATACCAGAAACGTTAAGCGTAGCACAAGGAGAGCAGGATATGCGGCGGAAACCTGAAGGCGACTTTGTTTCCCTCGTAGCCCACCTTTTCAGCCAGGCAGATGGTTGTGGAAAGAGCGAATCGAAAAACCCCGAACTAACAAAGCGCCAGCTTGCGGCTATGATGTCCACAGGATATACTAGAAAGCGGAATGTCCATCCCGAATCTCCGCGAAAGAGGTACGGGCAGCGATGCCACAACGGAACACCAGTCCGTCGGTTGAACCGAGCGAACCACAACATCCTGTTGCGCGGCTCCACCCGGTGCAGGAGCGTGAGCGCGCCTTTCTTATCTATGTGAATCCTGATCCGGAACTGGACAGTTATGTGGAAGAGGAGCTCCGTGCTCTCTGTGACACTGCCGGGGTGGAAGTAGCCGGTGAGAGTCGCCAGCGGCGCACCCGCCCCGACGCCGCAACCTTTATCGGCAAGGGTAAGGCGGAGTTGCTCTTTCCGCAAGTGCGCGAGCTCAACGCTGACGTGGTGATTGTGGATGATGACCTGACGCCGCTGCAGCAGCGTAACCTCGAGGATATTCTGCAAACGCGCGTGATAGACCGCACCGAGCTCATCCTGCACATTTTCGCACAACGCGCTCATACTCGCGAGGGAAAGCTGCAGGTGGAACTGGCAAGGCTAACCTACGAGCTACCGCGCCTGATGAGCGTATACACCAAGTTCGAGCAACAGGCAGGGCACATCGGCGTGCGGGGAGGGCCGGGTGAAACCAAGCTAGAGCAGGACCGACGTAAGGTGCGCGAGCGTATCGCCGACCTGCAACGTGAGCTGGAGCAAGTAGCTCGACAGCGCAGCCAGCAACGGCAGGGCAGGCGCAGGTTGCCCTTTCCGTTTGGAGCGCTGGTAGGTTACACCAGTGCGGGCAAATCCACCCTGTTGAACACCCTCTCGGGCGCACATATCTACACGGACGAGCATCTCTTCGCCACACTCGACCCCACAGTGCGCCGCATTGTGCTGCCCGACGGCTGGGGAGTGTTGCTTTCGGATACCGTTGGCTTTATCCGCAACCTGCCACACTCGCTGGTCGCCGCTTTCCGCGCCACACTGGAGGAGGTAACCGAAGCGGACTTTTTGATTCACGTGGTGGACGCCAGCCATCCACAGCTGGACATCCAGCGACAGGCAGTGATGAACGTGCTGGCGGAGCTGGGCGTGCACAACAAGCCCATCATCACCGCTTACAACAAGGCAGACCTGGTAAGGGACACCTATCGCCTGCGCCAGCTGGTAGCGGAGACTCCCAACGCGGTATACATCTCCGCGCTGAAAGCAGAGGGCATCTCCGAGTTGATGCACCACATTCTCACCACACTACAATCGTTGCTACAGTCAGTGAAGGTTCGCTTGCCCTACGCGCAGAGCAATCTGCTGGCTCAATGTTACGAGCTGGGGCGCGTACGCAGCGCAGAGTATACGGCGGACGGCATTCTGGTAGAAGCGGACGTTACCCACGACCTTGCCGAATTGCTCAAACCATACCGTGTAGACACCTGAAATTATTGAACATTTCTCTGCCAGCAACGTCTACGCTAGGCGAAAGAGCAATCCATCCAGCGTAGGGAGGGATACCTATGTTACGCAAGTGGCTCTGGTTAGGCGTTCTGGCGATAGCCACAGTGACGCTGGCACAGACCTACACAGTGCAGGGGTCCGCCGGTTTGGGCACTGCGGTGAACGAGGACGGTAAGCCCGGCATGTTCCGCTATGAGGTGAAGAAGATCATCCACAACGACGCCCAGCGGACGGTGTTGCAGGGTCATTTCCACTTTGTCCTGGTAAATCGTGAGGAGCGCACCGAGTTAACGGTTAGTCTCGTTAAACTGACTGCATACAGGCAGCGTATCACAGATGCCGAAAAAGTAGCGGAGTTCAAAGGGCTGGCGGTGCTGTCAGTAATGTCGCCTCGTGGCGGGAAGCGCGTGCGCGGAGAGGTCATAGTGTTGGTCAAGGACAACCGCGCCGCTAACGTACAGGAGGGCAGCCCCGACGAAATTCTGGTGCGCTTCGTTGCCAGTGATCCAGCGAAGCCATTTGTCTTCAGGGGGACAGTGGCGCGCGGCGACATCGTAATTTTCGAGCATCACCTGCCGCGCTAGCGCCTGGACCTCCTTCGCTTCGCTCAGGACAATGAGGGGAATTGGAGGGCGAGGCTCCGTCCGAGCCGCCCTCCTGTCATGCTGAGCGCAAGCGAAGCATCTCATGGCGTGGGGGCAACGAGATTCTTCGCTTTAGAATGACATAACGATTCACGAAGTACCCCTGCCGCGGCTGACTACTCGTGCTCAGGTGTCTCGCCTCTGTGGTGGGGGTCTACCATTTCCACAACCGGTTTACCGTCGCGCTCAACCCACACGCCGCAGGGGCCGCCTCCCTCGCTGATGCCCAATTCCACCACCGAGCCATCCATGCGCAGCACGGGGTGATAGAAGCGCGCAATCTTTTCAGCGTCGCCCACGGCGTAGTGACCGATAAGCGCACGGCGGAAGCGGTCGCGTGAGCGGTTGGGGTTACTGCCGTGTATCAGCGAGCCGTTGAAGAACAGTACATCGCCCGGTTCCATCACAACCGGCACAACAGGTATGTCCTTGGGAACGGGTACGGTGATATCCGTGAAACTCTGGGTGGTATCGGCGGGAACGGTGCACAGGATAGGCAGGTCTTGTGTGCCCGGTACCACCATCAGGCAACCGTTTTCTTCATCACAAGCGTCCAGAGCCATCCACGCAGCGATACAGGTGCCGGGTTGCACGCGCAAGTAGAAGTTATCCTGGTGTAGCGCCTGTCCGCGCGCGCCCGGCGGTTTGAAGTATAACATGGTTTGTACCGCATAAGGCTCCTTGCCCAGTAGGGCAGTCATGCACGCATTGAGGCGCGGATGTATCATCCACCGCAAACTCACCTCGTCCCAGCGGTGCATGTGAATCATGCGGGGATAGCGTTTGAGCGGGTCATTGCTGGCAGGATCTACCCCTTGAAAGTCGCCCGGGTACGCCCCCGATTCGCGCAGGCGCATGTAGTGGTCGATGTAAAACTCGGCTTCCTGTTGACTGAAGAGACCGCGCGCTACAGTATAACCTTCGCGATGATACTGTTCAACTTGTTCTGCAGCGAGCATCGATACACCCCCTCATTCTGGTTAGCGTAAGAAAATACTACCCGATATGAGGGGGTGCTGTAAAGCGGGGGAAATGCAGGATCCTACTTCACCCTTGCAAAGCGCAACTTGCCCACGCGAATCACCGCGCCATGTAGTGAGGCTGCCTCCAGCTCCTCGTTGGGGTCGGTGTGGCGCACGCCGTTGATTTCCACCGCTCCCTGCTGAATCATGCGTCTGCCCTCGCTATTGCTGCCTACCAGCCCCAGTGCGGAAAGCAAACGGGGCAGCCAGACCTTGCCATCCTTGATGATGTCTGGCGGCACATCGTACTCCACGATCTCTTCTGGCATCTCTCGCGCCGAGAAGATGCGCATGAACTCGCGGTCTGCCTCATGAGCCTCCTCCGCGCTATGGTAGATGGTTACAATCTCGCGGGCGAGGCGGCGCTTGACCTCCATCGGGTGCAACGTGCCGTTGTTCAGTCCGAGAGCCACCTGGCGCACCTCATCCATCGGCACGTCGGTGCATAGCTCGAAGTACGATACCATCAGTTCGTCTGGCAGCGACATCACCTTACCGAACATCTGGTCTGGCGGCTCGGTGATGCCGATGTAGTTGCCCAGCGATTTGCTCATCTTCTCCACGCCGTCCAGTCCAATGAGCAGGGGCATGGCGAGCACCACCTGCGGGTCTTGCCCGTACTCGCGCTGCAGGTCACGTCCTACCAGGTTGTTGAAAATCTGGTCTGTGCCTCCCATCTCAATATCCGACTGGATGGCAACCGAATCGTAGCCCTGGCACAGCGGATAGAGGATTTCATGCATACCCAGGGGTTTGCCTTCGGCGAGCCGGTTCTGGAAGTCGTCGCGCTCCAGGATGCGCGCCACCGTGTATCTGGAGGCGAGCTGTATCACGTCGGCGAAGGTCATCTTGCCGAGCCAGTCGCTGTTGAAATAGATTTCGGTGCGCTCGGGTATCAGGATACGGTAGAGCTGTTGCGCGTAGGTGCGGGCGTTCGCTTCTACCTCTTCGCGTGACAGCTGTGGGCGCGTTTTGCTGCGACCGGTAGGGTCGCCAATCATAGCGGTAAAGTCGCCGATGATGAGACAGGCGGTATGTCCAAACTGCTGAAACTGGCGTAGTTTGCGCAACACGACCGCGAAGCCCAGATGAATATCGGGCGCGGTGGGGTCTAAGCCCAGTTTCACGCGCAGCGGCTCGCCCGTTCGCGCCGACTTTTGCAGCTTCTCGCGCAAACCATCTTCCGGAATAATTGCCGCCACCCCGCGTTGCAACACCTGTAGTTGACGTTCGATATCCTCCATTGTCCTTTGCACCATACACTCAAAGATGTGCCGCTGGGTAATGTTACCAAATTGGGTAGCGGTTGCGCAACCGTGCAGGCGTTCGCATACGGGCAGCGAGGGGTCTGACGATAACAACGTTCAGCAACTGCGTCCCCTGTTGCGATTGGGCGAAAGCGGTCTCGGTGTGCCGCCGGTCTGGGCGATGCGGAGGATCTCGGTCTGGCGATACAAGGAGATGTTTCGCTTGCGCTCAGCATGACAGAGGGACAACACTGGAGGGTCGCG
>JANWYZ010000158.1 GCA_025054895.1 bacterium
TCCCTCCTCAGGGTCACGACGGAGCGTGACCCTCCAAAGAACCTGCATCACGGTCGCGACGGAGCGCGACCCTCCAGTGCTGTCATGCTGGGCAAGGGCGAAGTATCTCATATCTCAACACAGCGCTGTCCGGTTATCCCAGCCGGTTTTACCTTGCGAAATGTACTGTTACCGGATGAAGCCAGCCTATCAACCCGGCTACTGGCGCCGCGAACAGGAAGGGCAACAACACCGCCATCAGGTAGTGTTTTCCACGTGGAGGCGTGCTACCCACCTCCTCACGCACTGCGTACGTGGGCAGGTAGACCATTAGACCGTACACCAGCAGCCAGAACCCCCATCCCAGCAGGTTGTGCAGCCCGAAAGAGACAGCTTCTGCCAGTATGCCCGTTACACCGAACAACACCATCACCTGCCTGGGGGCGAACGCCCAGCGCGACAGCATCCACGCCCAGCACACGAACATCGGCACGAACACCACTACGCTGTGCCACAGCACTACGTCCAGGTAGTTGGTAGAAGCAGTGATATACGCCTCGCCGATACGCACCCCGAACAGCGGCGCAAGGTTGGTCATGCCGGTAGTTATCGCTTCTTCCACCAGCGCAAACAGGGTGCAGAGCAGCACAAACTTGATTTGCCAGCGCCATCGCCACCGACCTATCCATCGAGTGAACAGCTCGCGGTGCCGCCACATCACCCATCCACCCAGCACGCACCATAGCAGGAACAAACCTCCCGCCATCATCGCTACTGCGTGCTCGCGCGGGGATTGCCGGGTGAGCAGGAGAAAGAGGGTCACCTGTGAGGTTGCCCACACCGCAGCGACACGAACAGCTGTCTGCCATACGTCGCGCTTGCGCATAACATCTCGTTCGTGAACGCCAGGGGGAAGTTCCTGCAGAATCGGAGGGAGCAAACAAAAGCCCCTGCAGGCGAGCCTGCAGGGGCTGGACAGGGTTTACCTGCCCCAACGCTCAAACACAATCAGGTCGCCCTTCCACACGATGCCTTGCCACTCCAGCTGATAGGGTAGAGGCGAGAGCTCGGGGGTGAAGGTCATCTTGATGGTGTCGAACAGCATGATACTGGGTCCCAGCGCATCGGTGGGATCGCGCCAGTCCGTGACGGTGACCTCCAGCGTGCCCTTGACGCCTCTGCGCGTGAAGCCGATGTACGCGGTAGCAGGACCGCTGAAAGTTGCCTCAAATGGCTTTAGCATCGCGTACTTGTCGGCATCGTGCATGATGACCGTGACTGGCACCAGCGGCGTGATCGGATTCACCGCAGGTACCACCGTGCGGAAGACCAGATTGCCCGCTAGCGGGTCGTCGGGAGGTGTAACATCTTGCGGGCAGAGGATGTTGCGCACAGCCATCTCCACTGTGCCCCCGACGCTGGGCCTGGTGGAGGAAATCAACACCAGCCCGCTACCGTAGCACTTCTGGTAGAAACATACTGGCTCCTGCGCAAACAAGGGGAGACTCCACAGCAGCAGCACCAGCAGGGGAATGAGGCGAGTCATCTCGTTCTCTCCTCCTATAAAGTAGTTTTACTTACCATGCAAGTTAGACGATATAACTCAGCGAGATGTTCCTCTATATAGAGATGCGCCCGGACAATTACTTATATTTTATGGCACGTACATCCTGCGCGTGATCCAATGAGCAAGATTACGTGTGGTACGTGGCACGTGCAACCTGCACGTGATGCAACGGGTAAGATGCTCGGTGACGTAGCATGTGTGTCCTACATGTGATTGAGCAGGCAAGATGCCCGTGCTACGTTAGTAGACTTGTGCGTTCACATCCGCGCGTGAATCTACGGTCAGCGTACTGGAGTCAAACACAATGGAAACAATCCGAGCCAGAGGAGGAATGACAATATGGCTATCCTGACCGAGAGAGATAAGTCGGCGGTGCGCGAGCGGTTGAACGAGATGGTCAACCCGGTGAAGATAATTGTATTTGCGCCTGCCACTAACCTGATAGCGCCGGGGCGACGGGAGTGCGCCTTCTGCACGGAGCTGCGCGAACTGATGGGCGAGCTGGCGGAGCTGAACGATAAACTGCAGGTGGAGTTTGTAGACCCGTATACCGACCCTGTGCGCGCGGCAGCGTACGACCTGAAGAAGGACGGACAGGGCTACCTCGTGCCTGCCATCGTGCTCACGGGCTTGCAGAACGGCGAGGAGGTGGATTACGGCATCCGCTTCTACGGCATCCCGGCAGGCTACGAGTTCGCTACGCTGCTGGAAGACATCCTGATGATTTCTACCGGTCATCACCACCTCGCGCCGCAGGTGCTGGATGAGGTGAGCAAAATCGACAAGCCGGTAGACATGATGGTCTTCGTTACGCCCACGTGTCCATACTGCCCACGCGCGGTGCTTACGGCGCACCAGTTCGCTTTCGTGAACCCGAATATCCGCGGCGCGATGATCGAGGCGATGGAGTTCGAGCAGCTGAGCCAGGACTGGAACGTGTACGGCGTGCCCAAGACCGTCATCAACGAGGTGGTGGAGTTCGAAGGCGCAATGCCCGACAACATGGTGTTGCGCTACCTGGAAAACGCCCTCGTCCAGGCGTAGCGCGGAAGACGCACCCTCGCCCCCTCCCCCCGGCGGGCAGGAACATCCTTCCCTCTCGCAGGGAAGGGGGCAGAGGGTCCGATCGATACTACTTTCCTTCCGGCTGAGCAGGCGTCACCGCAGGCTCCGCTATCGGACGATAATGAATCCCCAGTTCCTTCGGTTGTCCGTACAGTTCAGGGTTCAGATACTTACCCCGCTGCTCCGCCGGCTTGGGCTGTTCCGTCTGGTAACCGTACTGCTGCACCCATCGGTCGTTGCGCACCGCTTCTACCCGCCAGGAAACCTCAACGAACGGCTTGCTGGTGCGGATGACAAAGCGGTTGTTTTGGACCTTGCGTACCACCTTCGCGAGCACGAAATCGTCGCTGCCGTCTATCACCGTGAGCTGGTAGCGGAAATCGCGGTTGATGCTTTCAAAATAGTCAGGAAGCTGTACCACCGCATAGCCCTGCCCATCGGTCACGATATTGCCGCTGTAAGCGTTGTACGGCTCGGGCCCTTCCGTGCTATAGTGGTTCAGGTAGGCGGTTTCGGGGCTTAGCGGGTGGTCTATCTGGAAGTTCTTGGTTCCCGTAGCCGCAAAGCGACCCTCGCTATAGACACCATACCCCTCAGCAGATGCGCTATACCCATATACGCCCACGCCGCCGTGGGCGCCGGCGTAACCGACCACCGCTTCGCCATAGGGTTGGAAGATGCTTCCGAGTACGCCGCATGCAGTCCCGTTCGTGGTAGCCCAAGAGCAACCGTACACACCCACACCGTCAACGCTGTCGCTTCGTCCAAACACGCCGTAGGTGCAGCCACTGGTAGCGGTTGTCCAACCGTACACGCCCATACCGTTCACGCTGTCGCTTTGTCCAAACACGCCGCGGGTGGAGCCGCTGGAGGCGCCCACCCAACCGGTGACGCCCCTGCCTGAGGTGCTGGCGCTCTGTCCCCACACGCCAGACGCACTGCCGGTGAGGGCGGGGGCGTCCCCAAACACGCCCTGCCCCGAGGTACTGGCAGTGTGCCCAAATACGCCTATCGCCCAACCGCTGGTGGCGCTGGCGAAACCGATGACGCCCCTGCCGTCTGGACTGGCGGTTTCTCCCCAAACACCGAAGGTATTGCCTCTGGTAGCGGGTGCAACACCACGCACGCCGGTACCCGACGTGCTGTCACTGACCCCAACCACTCCGTATGTCTGACCGGTCGCCGCGTTCACATAGCCAGTGACGCCTCTGCCCGAAGTGCTGTTGCTTGCCCCCCAGACGCCATAGGCGTCGCCGCTGCGGGCGGTGGCATAGCCAACCACCGCCCAGCCGCCGGTGCTGTGTGTTTCACCCCATACCCCACTGGCAAAACCGCTGGGCGCCGTTGCCAGACCGAACACGCCGAAACCGTCGCTACTGTTGGTTTGTCCCGAAACCCCTATCGCCCAGCCGCTGCTCGCGCTGGCATAACCATGCACGCCCCTGCCACTGGTGCTGTAGCTCTGACCGTATACGCCACAGGAGTCCCCGCTGGAAGCGGTGGCAAAACCAGCCACGCCCCTGCCACTGGGGCTAAGGCTCTGACCATATACGCCGAAGGTCGCGCCTTCACGCGCGGTGGCAAAACCAGACACGCCCGCACCAACACTGCCTCCAGATACTCCAAACACACCGTTGCCACCAGCGGGCGCATAACCCATGACTCCTGTGCCCTGAGTGCTGGCGGTTTCCCCCCACACACCGAAATTGTAGCCGCTGGAGGCAGTCGCCAAGCCCCTCACGCCTGTGCCCGAGTTACTGTCGCTTTGACCTCGCACGCCTGCGAAGGCGCCATCACGAGCGGTATGAACGCCGCGAATAGCCTGCTCGCCCGTGCTCGCTTGCACGTCCAGAGCAGAAGCGGGACTGACAGTCCCGATGCCCACTTTGCCCACCACGTAGGCGATATCAGAACCCAGCTGTAGCCACAGCAGGTCGCTGCCGTCCGCCTGTGGCGACCAGGCGCTGCCATCCCACTTCAAGACCTGACCAGCAACGGGCGCAGCGGTGGACACGGAGCGCCCCTGTAACCTCGCTACCGTCGGGTTCGGATAGGCGCCGCTCAGGTCGCCGCCTGCGCTTCCACTCGGTGGAAAACTGCTCGGCGCGCCCGTCACCTTGCTCCACGATACGCTGGTTATCTTCGCGTCTGTCACCTGGGCATCCCCTATCTTCGCCGTCGTCACCGCGCCGCTGGCGATTTTCGCAGTCGTTACTGAGTTATCGGCCAGCTTGCTGGTCACCACCGAACCGTCCGCTAACATCGTGGAGACAACACCGCCATTGGCAATGGAGAAGGTGTTGCCTGAAAGCTGCAAACCCGCTCCCGCGGTGTAGGTCGTGTCATTGTCCACGCCATCCGCGAAGCCAGCAGGAATGCCCGTGATACCTGACCAAGGCGCTTTCAGCGCATTGAAAGCCGTGTTGCTGTACGGAACCCGGCTGATTTTCAGACGCGGAGAGATGGTGCTGTACGCCCCACTACCTGAAGCGCGCACTGCTATCTGCAGGTAGCGGTCGTTGCCGTCCCAGACGTTTCCGAAGTCCAGTTCCACGTTGAACAGTCCGTTGACGACGCGTACCTCCGTCAGAGTCAACGTAGCCCCCACCTGCGATCCCTCTGAAGGGGCTGTCCACAGGGAGAACTCGAAATCGTGCGGTCCCTCGGCAGGGACACCCGATGACCTCAACATTCCCTGATAGGTAAAAGGCTGCTGCGCGAGGACATTACCCGCAAAGCAGACGAAAAGAAGCAGCAGCACTAGGGTGGAATGCGACGTACGCATGGCAAAGGTCCCCCTTATTCAATAACAGTGTCGTAGTCAACAGGAAGTGGAAGTTTTCGGGAGGAGGATCAATGGGTGGGTTGTTGTTCTCACTCTGTCCCGAGAGCTGTCACGTCTTGTTGTCCATAATATGTATAACACAACTGGACATTTTTGTCAACGCATAGCCATGCCCCACCTGTGAGCAGGATACTTTCTTATTCTAAACGAATTACTCCCTTGACTCTGAGTGAAGCAAACGCCTATAATCAAGCAAGCGGTGAGATGGGAGGTGTATGGATATGCTTCGTGCCCCCCGCATCGGCTGTATGAGAGAAGGCAGGAGGAAGATGAAACGAGATTTACCCGCATTGAACGTCATTCTGGTAAAACCCTCCAAGTATGACGACGACGGCTACGTGATTCACCATGTACGAGGTGTTCTACCCTCCAACACGTTGAACGCGCTGAACGGTTTGATACGCGATACCGCGCAAAGGATGGGTGTGGGCGTAGACGTGCATGTGATAGATGAAACGGTGCAGCTGGTGGTGCCTGAAAGGGTAATGCGCAAGTGGAGTATTCCGGGAGTGCCTACGCTTGTCGGGCTGGTTGGTGTGCAAACCAACCAGTTTCCCCGTGCGGTAGACCTGGCGTTGCGCTTCCGCCAGCTGGGCGCGATGGTGGTGATGGGCGGGTTCCATGTGAGCGGTTCGCTCGCGCTACTGGGTTTAACCCCCGAATTGCAGCAGCTGCGCGCACAGGGCGTCAGCCTGTTTGCTGGCGAGGCGGAAGGACGGCTGGAAGAGCTGCTGACGGACGCGCTGCAAGGAAGCCTGAAGTCGGTATACTGGATGGGCGACCTGCCGGACCTGGCAAAAGAATGGGCTGCTCCGCTGGTGGACGAGTCGGTAGCGAAGCGGTTCGTGCTTCCGTATGCCGGCACAATGGACACCTCGCGTGGGTGCGTGTTCAAGTGCTCCTTCTGCACCATCATCCATGTACAGGGTCACTTTATGCGTTACCGTTCTCCCGAGCTGATTGAGAAACACGTTCGCGAGCACTATCCCCGAGTCAAGCACTACTTCTTCACCGACGACAACATGTCGCGCAACCCGCAATGGCGACAAATCTTCGAGCGACTCATCGAAATGCGCGAGCGAGAGAACATCCGCATTACTTTCATGATGCAGGTGGACGTGCCGTCCTATCGTATCCCCGATTTTGTAGACCTGGCGGCGAAAGCGGGTTGTACGCAGGTGTTTATCGGACTGGAAAGCCTCAACGCCGACAACCTGAAGGCGGCTTCCAAGGGACAGAACAAGACGAACTTCTATGAAGAGATGATTCAAGCGTGGCATCGCTACGGTATTCCGGTGCACACCAGCTACATCATTGGCTTTCCGCACGACACGGTGGAATCGGTACGACGCGACATCACGATGCTCATGGAAGAGGTGCAGCCCGACCAGGCGAGCTTTTTCATGCTTACCCCGTTGCCCGGTTCGGTAGACCACCTGGAGATGACCAAACGCGGCGAGTGGATGAGCCCTGATTTCAACGAGTATGACAGCTTCCATGCCGCTCAGAACCACCCGAACATGAGTCACGAAGAATGGTTCAACGTGTACCGTGAGGCGTGGAAGCGGTTCTACTCGGTGGAGAACCTGACGAAGGTACTCAACCGAGCCAGCCCCGAATCGTACTGGGGCATTTTCAAGAACGCCGTATGGTATGCCTACGCCACGCATTGCGAAGAGGCGCACCCCATGATTACCGGTTTCTGGCGCCTGAAGGGACGCACCGAGCGTCGTCCCACCTTCCCCATGGAAAGCCGTTTGGCATACACCTGGCGGCGCACGAAGGATACCGCTGTGCTTTCGTGGCGGGTGCTGAAACT
>JANWYZ010000159.1 GCA_025054895.1 bacterium
CGGCGTTTTCATCACCGCCGACGGCGGCGCGAACTGGGCGAAATTGGGCGTCGGGTTGCCCAGCACGCCTTGCCTGCATCTGCGGGCGAACGCTACGACTGGCTACCTGTACGTGGGCACATACGGGCGGGGTATCTGGCGCATGCCTCTGCCTACCGCAAGCTTTGTCACCACACGCGTGCTGGTAGATAATGTATCAACAACACTGGGCGCCACGGTGAACCTCACTGCGACGCTGCAACGCACCGATACACTGGCTGGCGTTGCTGGCAAGGCGTTACAGTTCGCTATCGACAACGCCCCAATCGGTAGCGCAGTTACGGCAGCGAACGGGGTGGCGACGTTGCCCTACACGGTTCCCGAGTCGTGGAGCACAGGCAGTCGCGTCGTTGCGGTTTCCTTCGGGGGCGATAGCACCGCAAATCCGTCCAGCGGCACGGGCACGCTTACCATCAGCAGGGCATCCTCCGAGATGATACTGGCTAATCTAACTGCACGGCGTGGGCAAACGGTGAACCTGCAGGCGACGCTCCGTCGGCAGGATAACGCCGCGCCGATTGTGGGCAGGACGGTCACCTTCAGGGTAGCTGGTAGTGTCGTCGGCTCGGCAAATACCGATAGCACTGGCAAGGCTACAGTGCCCTACACTGTGCCCCTGAACGCCTCACTCGGTAACCGAACGCTTCGCGCCGAGTTCGCTGGAGATTCCGCCTATATGGCATCCTCGGGAGACGCCACGCTGGATGTACGCAAAGTGCTGTTACAGGGTAGAGTAAGTCTCGGTGACTACATGGGTACGGTGAACGGCTTGCCCGTACAGGTTAGCGTAACGCAGGGAAGCAACAGGGAGAACCTCTCGGCGTCGCTGGACAGTAGCGGACGGTTCTCGGTAGAGACTTCGCTGGCTGGTAACGGCAGCGTAGCGGTGAAGGTTACACACTGGCTGCGCCAGCGGGTCAGCGCGAACCTGTCTGGAGAGGTATCGCTCTCCTGGCGCCTGATCAACGGCGATGTGGACGGAGATAACGAGGTCACTCTATTCGACTTCGGGCGGCTGGTGATGGCATTCGGTTCCGTGCCGGGCGACGCCCATTGGAACGCCAACGCCGACCTCGATGGTGACAGGGAGGTTACCCTCTTCGACTTCGGCGTGCTCGTCAGCAATTTCGGTATCGTGGGAGATGAGTAGTCCGTGAGGGTTCCATTTCGGACGGTTGCCCTTTCTCCTGACCGTCGGAAAGTAGCCACACCTTAACGCCATGCTCGCGGAGGAGCACGCATCCTCCGCGAGCGAGGGGAAGCAGCCCCACCCACCGACTCACCACACGCGGGAAAGAGAATAGCTGGCAAATTTTCCTGATTTTTTCAGAAACCCCTTGACTTCTGCGGTAACGGGTGTTATCATAAAGCTGATAGTTGAACGTCAAACTACAATATGGCTTTGATTGGTTGAACGTTAGACTAGGAAAGATAAATGCCAGAAGGAACACCCACCATCAAAGATGTCGCCGAACGGGCGGGCGTGTCGGTTACCACCGTGACCAATGTGCTGCACGGGCGTGGTGGTCGCTTTTCGGAGGAGACTCGCGAGCGCGTGCTGCGTGCGGTGGAAGAGCTGGGCTATCGTCCTAACCAGATTGCGCGCAGCCTCGTACGTCGGCGCAGCCATACGCTGGGCGTGGTGGTAGAACACTTCCGCGGCGCCCTACTGGGCAACCCGTACTACTCCACCCTGCTGGACGGCATCCTCGCCGAAGCGGTGCAGTCGGGTTATCAGCTGAAGATTATCGCGTTAGAACGACCTGACCCCGAGCATGCAAGGCTGAACACCGAAGACGGCTCCATCGACGGCGCGATTCTGGCAGCGCCTCTACACCAGAGCCCTTTGTTGCATTGGGTGGAGCGATGTAACATTCCTCGTGTAGTGGCGGGCAGTAGCCCGCGCGATCTGCGCGCTGCCTGCGTAGACGTGGACGACGAAGGCTCCGTCTACGCCGCCGTCAAATGGCTGATAGAGCTCGGACACCGACGCATCGCCTTCATCGCCGGTCCAACCAACTACTGGAGCGCGAAACAGCGCGAACAGGGCTACCTCCGTGCTTTGCGCGAGGCAGGTATCCATCCTACAGAACACTGGATACGTCGAGGCAACTACAGCACCCTCTCCGGGCGGCAAGCGATGGAGATGCTACTGCAAGTACGTCCGGGTTTTTCGGCGGTGGTGTGTTGCAACGACTGGATGGCGCTGGGCGCGCTGGAGGCTCTACGCCGTGTAGGGCTGTTGGTGCCGGAAGACATCTCGATGCTGGGCTTCGACGACGTGGAAGCAGCAGCTGTCGCCTCGCCGCCTTTAACCACGATCCGGCAGCCGGTACGTGATATCGGCATTACCGCTGCTCGCTTGCTTATCCAGCAGATTGAAAGCGGTCAGCCGTCTACCGAGCATGTGATATTTCCGGGCGAACTGATACAACGTGACAGTGTGATACCCTGCTCTGCGGAGCCCCCCGACAGCGTAAAGCGGTCGCAGCACACGCGTCCACGACGCAGGCGTTACTAGCCGCTTGAGAGGAGGTGAACAAGCCGTGAACATGAAAAAAGAGGTTTCTCCATCGGTAGCGATAGCGGTCATCGTCATCGCCGTGCTCATCGCAGGTCTCTTTCTGTATCGCGCCTTTGTGGGAAACCGCCCCAGCGCCGTACCCTCGCAGATGGGGCTGAAGGTGAACGAGCTGGTCAACCGCACGGGCGGCGATGCCCGCTTGCTTACGCCGGAAGAACGCAAACTGGTGGTAGAAGCCATCCAGAAGCGCGTAATACCACCCGGCATCTTTAGAAACCTGGACATGAGCCAGGTCAATCCCACCAACTAATCTCAAACTAAAGGAGGTTTGTTGACATGTCTCGCACCAGAGCATTTACGCTCATCGAACTGCTCGTCGTCATCGCGATTATCGCGATTCTGGCGGCGATCCTGTTCCCGGTGTTCGCACGCGCCCGGGAGATGGCACGCAAGACCTCGTGCCTTTCCAACATCAAGCAGCTGTCTCTGGCGGTGCTTCAGTACACGCAAGACTATGATGAGACCCTGCCCTACCCCGGCTGGTCGCCCATCCAGACTCCCGCAGGCCTGGCCTGCCACGGCTGGCGCTATGCAGTACAACCCTACATCAAAAACACAGGCATCTACCTGTGCATGAGCTTCGAGCAGCCCGGCGAGCCTATCTGGAACTGGTCCTGCTACCATGACACAGAAGGCGTCTATCCGCCTGAACTGCAAAATCGTCTGGGCGAAACAGGCTATACGATGGAGATGAACATCGGCATCAAGCGATCGTACGGCGGCGCAGCCAACTGGGCGCAGAAGAACGAGGTCGGTCAAAAACTGGGCTGGATTGTCAATCCGCGCCTGCCCAACCCGGTGAGATTGGCTTCTATTCCTCGCCCGGCGAGCGTCATCCAGCTGCTGGAGTCGCGCGAGTACTGGAACGACCACGGCCCATGGGTGTTGAACGGCGACTGGTTCCGGGCATGGTTTGACCAGAACAAAGGCGTGGTCACCTCGCACAACGGCATTAGCAACTGGAGCTTCCACGACGGCCACGTGAAAGCCATCAAGATATGCGCCACAATGGGCGCACTCAACTGGACAAACCAGCAGGGCCCCACTGATGACTACCTGTGGGATTGGCAGCCGCCACAGCAGGTGGAATGGTTGCGCGACTGGCGCGACCGCTGCCGCACCATTCCCGAGTACCAGTAGTCCACTTGCCCGGGCACGGAAGCCTCCGCGAGGCTTCCGTGCCCATTTCTGATCTCCTGCAGTACGCCATACCTGTGAAACTGGCTACCCCTCTGGCAGCTAACGCCCCCTTGCATCCGGCAGATGGGATTGCCCTGAACCGCAGCGTCGTTCCCAGACATATAGCACGGCTACAATTAGCAGCAAGCATAACCCAATGCCTGCAAATATCCTCTCCAGCATCTGCGCTTCCGGGGTTGCCGACCTTGGGAAGATGAGCAGTGTCACGCTCGCTACTGGCAGGAAAAGCAAGACCACCGCGCTTAGCACCAGACCCGCCACATCCATGTAGGGATTCGCGCCGCCGTGCGCCTCCTTCAGAGGTTCAGCGATGAACAGCGACATCAAATAGGCTCCTATGATCCATCGCAGGGGCAATTCTTCGTACTTGTTCTCAGGAGATATCAGCACCAGCAAGAGATAGAGCAGGGGAGCCATCTTGCGATAGGCATAATTGTCCATCCTGGAGAAGCGCGCTCCATGCAGAAGGAACCACAGGTTCGCGCCAGCGACCAGAGCCACCGCTTCCGTCCCCCACCCCGAGAACGCGAGCAACCCGGAAACGAGCAGGATCACTCTGGCGGCTACCTCATCGTACAGCGGCTTGACCCGGTGTCGCCCGAGGCGGTACGCCAAGCCCAGCATCAGCGCCACCCAGACCGCGACGTGCACTTCCCATTCACTGCGCAGGCGCTGCGACACCTGGTACGATGCCCAGTTCAGGTAGGCGAACAGCACAGCCCCCGCGCCCAGTACGTCCATCTCGTTGAACAGTCTCGTACGCCACATCACGGCAGCACCTCCACGAACGGTTATACCCCGATAAGTATCACCCCAGAGGACACAGAGAGATTGATAAGATGTACTCCCAGTATAAGACCCTGAGCCATTTCCGTCAAGCCTCTTCCATCCCCCAAACTTGACACCGCCCCCCAAAAAGCGTATCCTTTAATGCTGGCAATACTCTCGACGCGAAAGAGGTAATATGATTTCTCTTCCCTTTAACCTGGTAGCGGTGGACCTGGACGGAACGCTGGCGGACGAGCATAACCGGTGTTCTCCGGTAGACCTGCGAGCGATGCACGCCGTTGCCGAACAAGGAGCGTACGTGGTCATCGCTTCGGGCAGGATGCATGCCGCGACCGAGCGGTTCTGGCACGAGGCAGGCTTGAACGCACCCATCCTTTCCTACAACGGCGCGATGATCAAGCATCCACGCGATGGCTTCATCTGGTTCCATCTGACTGTGCCTGCATCCCTCGCGGAGGAGATAGTCGATTTCTGCGAGACAAACGGCTACCATCTCAACTACTACCTGAACGACCATCTCTACGTGAGAGAAAACACCCCCTGGTCGCAGCTGTACCACCAGCGCACCGGGTCGGTCATCGAGCCGGTAGGTAGTTTGACGCGATTCCGAGGGCAGTCGCCCACTAAACTCATCCTGATCGACACCCCTGAAACCACCGATAATCTACGAGAGATGTTTCGCGAACGCTTCGGCGAGCGGCTCAACATCATCAAAAGCAATGACGAATACCTGGAGTTCATACACCCGGGCGCGAACAAGGCGCGCACCTTACAACGGCTGGCATACCATCTGGGCGTGCCGCGCGAGCGCGTGCTGGCTATCGGTGACGGCAATAACGACATCCCCATGATGCGCTGGGCGGGTTACGCGGTAGCAATGGGCAACGCCAAACCGGCTGTCAAAGAGCTGGCGCACCGGATCGTGCCGCCAATTGAGCAAAACGGGCTGGCGGTCGCACTCGTCGATATATTCAAACTGGATGAACAGGAGGTTTGGGGCTCTTGACGCCACATCGCCTGAGCTATTTCACCGCGCTGTTGCTGTTTGCGCTTATCCTTTCTGGTTGTGGGATGTTTAACAGCAACACCAACCTCCCCGCCGAATCGGGAAGTCTGGTGCTTACCATCGTCTGGACAGGCAATCGCGGCGACCCATCCGCTCCCCACGCGGTGCGGGTGATGCTCTACCGAACCGATAAATTGATTCAGGAACTGGTGCTCAGCCGCGCCGACGCTCCATCTACAGGGTGGACAGCTCAGCTGGAGAGCGGTGTTTATCGCTTACAGCTGGCGATATACCCCACTCAGGATGCTTCCGGTGCGCCGGTCGCTTCGGGAGAGGTCACCATCCCAATTACGCAGGATACTCCACAACGGCTGAACGTAGCTACAGGAGGCACCCCTGTTGCCCTTACCATCCTTCCCGGCGTTGTCACGCTCATGCCCGGGCAGGTACTACCGCTGTCGGTGCTTGGAGTGGACGCGCAAGGACGTTACCTGCTGCTGCCAACAGGTTCTACGGTGCGATGGAGCGCGAGCGACAGCAGCGTGGTGAACCTCGGCGCAGACGGCGTTGCCCGCGCGCTTGCTCCGGGTAGCGCAACAGCTACCGCCAGCATGGATAGCCTGGGGTTGACTGCAAACGCTTCCATCGGCGTGCAAACCGTCACCCGGGAGTGGACGATACTGGTGTTCATGAACGCCGCCAACAATCTGGAGCCTGATAGTGTGGACGATATGAACGAGATGGAGCAGCTGGGCTCCACCTCCGACGTGAACATCGTGGTACAGTGGAAACGCATCGCAGGCTACGACTCCAGCAACGGCGACTGGAGGACGACGCGCCGTTATTATGTGACCAAAGACAGCGACCCCGAAACGGTCAATTCGAACCTGCTGGTGGATATGGGCACTGGGATTGATATGGGCAGCCCCAACACCCTGCGCGACTTCCTGCAGTGGGGCGTGCGCAGCTTCCCCGCCCGCAGGTACATGGTGGTGATATGGAATCACGGAGCGGGTTGGCGGGCTGTTCGCGACAGATTGAATATCCTTGCACGCGGCGTCTCGTATGATGACAACACTGGCAACCACATCCGCATCTGGGAACTGCCCCTGGCGCTAAGCGCAGGAGTGAAGTGGGACATCATCGCCTTCGACGCTTCCCTGATGCAGATGTTAGAAGTAGCGTATGAGATACGCAGCATGGGCGACTACATTGTGGGTTCCGAGGAGAGTCCCCCGGCGCCAGGCTATCCCTATCACCGCATCCTGGCTCCCGTAGTTGCCAACCCGAGCATCACAACGCGCGACTTCGCCGCACAAATCGTCGCGCAGACCATTAACTACTATAACCCCGATAGCACCGACAACATCACTCAGTCTGCACTGGACGCGACGCAAATCGAAAACGTGGCGCAAAAGGTGGATGTACTGGCGCAGGTGCTGCTTTCGGTCGCGCCAGGCAACGGTACGGCAGTCGCCTCAGCGCGAGACAACGCGCAGGCGTACGCCGAATACACTTTTAAGGATTTGTGGGA
>JANWYZ010000015.1 GCA_025054895.1 bacterium
TAAGTGTTTCGGTTTCAGAGTCGAGCGCGCTGGTGGCTTCGTCCAGTATAAGGATGCGCGGGTCACTGAGAATGGCGCGGGCAATGGCAACGCGCTGTTTCTCGCCACCTGAGAGCTTTACCCCTTCCTCGCCGATGCGCGTCTCATATCCCCTGGGCAATGCTTCAATGACATGGTGGATGTTGGCGGCGCGAGCTGCTTCGTATACTTCTTCGTCTGTAGCATCCAGGCGTCCATAGCGGATGTTCTCTAAGATGGTGGTGTTGAACAGGATGGTTTCCTGGATCACCACGCCGATCTGGCGTCGCAGACTCTTCAGTTGCACGTCACGAATGTCGATGCCATCGATGCGGATTGCGCCTGTAGTAACGTCATAGTTGCGTTGTAACAGGTTGATCATTGTGGTTTTGCCCGAACCGGACTGCCCTACCAGCGCGACCATCTCACCTGGCTCAACGGTCAGGTTGATGCCCTTGAGCACCGGTTGGCCCGGCTCGTACTCAAACCACACGTTATCGAACTCTACCTTGCCGATGATTGGCGGCATCTCTCTGGCGTCGGGCTTATCTTCGATGGCGGGTTTAGTATCCAGAGTGTGGAAGATACGTTCCAGAGCGGCGTTGGTGCGCGCTATCATGTCGTTCATCTGTATGATGCGCAGGATGGGGCCGTACATATAGCCGCCGATGTACGAGATGAAAGCGATGAGCGAGCCGGGCGACATCTGTCCGGAAAGAACCAAGCGACCGCCATACCATAGCATAAGCGCAGTGCCCAGCGCACCAATGACCTCCGCGATGACCCATAGTAGCGTTCCTATGACGCCCTGTCGCACGTTGAGTGTCAACAACTCACGTGTTTGCCCCAGAAACTGGCGTACTTCATAGCGTTCTTTCGCATACGATTTAACCACCGCTACCCCAGCCAGCTTCTCCTGAAGGTCGCCGAGCATGACATCGCGCTCATGTCGGATCTGGCGGCTGGTGAATTTGAGCTTGTTGACGAAAGCCAGGTAATTCAGGATATAAATAGGAAAGACCGACAGGGCGATCAGGGTCAGCATCCAGTTCTTGGTAAAAGCGATCACCAGTACGGCGACGAGGGTTACTGCATCCGAAATCATATTCACGAAACCGCCGGTGAGCAGCTGGTTGATAGTGGCGACATCGTTGATAATATTGGACATCAGTTTCCCGGTCTGCTGCTTTTCGAAGAAGCTTATAGACAGCGACTGCATGTGACTGTACAGCTTTCGGCGGATGTCGTACATGAACCGCTGCCCCAGGTAGGTGATGGTGATTGCCAGCGCATAGCCCACCAGCCCCGATGCGGCAGAGATGCCCACGATGGCAAAGAAAACGCCCCACAGTGAGAAGGGTTCGCGCTTGATCAGGTGGTCGGTGATGTACTGGATGATCAGGGGCATGGGCAAGCCCAACCCCGCGCTGAGGAAGGTCAACACGGCTGCCACAAACATCGTACGCCGATATGGGCGCAGCTCTCTCAGGAAACGGACGAGATTCTTCATGAGAGGTCTAACAGACCACCACAGCAATGCCCCAGCAATTTACCTTATTGTACCATCATTCTTGCTGTTCTACAACCTGAGGAGCGTATGTTTCTTCTCCGAAAATGTATGAGGGCGTTGCGCGGGCGGGCTGGCAGAGTGGAAAGGTGGTATAATGATAATCAGACCACCTTGCATCCCTGCGTCAAGATGCTGTAATGGTGCCCCATTTTCCTGTGTGAATTATCCGTTTTTTTGGGGAATAACCCTTATGAACCGCTCTGGCTTCAGCGCATTTTGCGTAAGGGAGGAACGACTTTGAAGGGGTACATATCGCGTGAGAGCTGGATTATCGCCGTGATTTGCGTGGCAGACCTCGTCTCCACGTTAATCTTCGTGCACCACCACGGCGCCAGGGAAGGCAACCCGCTGATGGATTTCTATCTGCAGAAGGGTGTGATCCCCTTCATTCTGGCGAAGTGTACGATGTTCCTGTTCCCTATCGCGATTATCGAGTGGGCGCGTCGCCACAACCCGGACTTCGTGCGACGTATGGCGCGATTTGCGATAGCAGCTTACATAGGCTTGTATGTGGTGGTGGTAGCGAAAGAGAACATACTGAGTGTCAGACCACCGCAGCCAGTGCCTCCGGCGGTGCTGAGCTTTTACGGACCCGAGTACATGCATCGTGTTCATGGCAAGATACCGCCGGCGCGTTTGGAGTACATGGGTTCGCGAGTGGTGGACGCGAACGGACTGCAGCGATAACAGCGTTGGAACGGCATAACAGACGATAACACCGCCTCCGGTGCATGGAGGCGGTGTGTGTTTATTCTACCTCGAACTGCGCAATCTGCACCACCGTATCACCTGTGCTTGCAGACCATTTCCGGGCACACAACACTACTGCACCTGCCGGAAGGGGCGTCGCGTCGGTGTACTGAAGCAGCAGTTTACCATCGTGCTCCACTTCTATTCTGCCCCCACGCAAGCGTATGACCAGGTTGTGCCACTCCGAGTCTGGCGTGATAGGGGCTAAAGCCAGATGCTGATGGTCGCCATCGTATGCGCCAGCGAGTGGAACCTTGTGCAACTGAACATCGCGACTGGTGAATAACAGCGCGTAACACGCCTCTTCGCCGTAGCGGAACCCCAACCAGAACCCATCGCGCCAATCCGAACCCCTCGACACTACGCGATAGCTGACCTTCAGTGTATAGTCCTTCCATAAGCCATCTCCAACAGCAGCACCGCGTGGTAGCCACCCGTTCTCGATACAATTTCTGCCTTCGTACAGCCCGTCACGTATTTGCCATGTTCCTGCATTGATGGCAAAAGTAGGCGAGCCATCGCTACCGGGACGATAGCTGGAGAAATCCACTTTTCTGGACGATCCGGCAAAGGCAATAACGCCAAATCGTTCAGGGCGGTGGAAAGTATCGGTTGGCGACCAGGATTGAAACTCGGCGGTGGCGTTGGTGGTGTCTTTCGGGCGCTCGATGCGATAGAACTGCGCACGCCACGTGTCCCCTACGTACACCCGTTCCCCTTCAGGCAGGATTTCGCTTAACGGTATCGCCAGCTCAGCCGTCCAGCTAGAGTCGCGGTCGGTACGGTCGTTGGTCGTACCGTTGACGAAAGCAGCCCAGCGCAGTCCGCTCATATTCCAGCGAGCGGCTTCATCCACATCGCCTGGGTTTCCATCTTTTGCCTCGGCGATGTTCAGGTCGATTATCGCTCCAAGGGGATTCAGGTCTATCTCCTTGTAGTTTTGTCCCTTACCCGAAGGGTCCAGATACACCTCTACCGCCTCACCTTCCCAAACGGGCGCATCGCGCTGAGCAAATACTGACCATACGTCGGAGTCCTCGCAATCGAACCCTACATAGAGGAACTGCTTATCCCATAGCAGGCGCGCGGTAGTGCGTACCGTCGGTGTGAGCGCGATAAGGGCAGGAGCATTGGCGGGATTAAACCTCCATTTCAGGTTTACCGTAGCCGCGTGTTGCCAGACCGTGTCGTCCAGCTTGCCGTCGATGATGGGCGGGGAGGATGTCTGCGGCACTGCTACTTGTTCTGGCGGCGGGGGTGTTGTGGATGCCAGATAGTTCAACACGTCTAAGAAGATACTTACTGCCCTTTCGGGGTCGGCAACCAGGCGGTGCCATACATAGAGGAGCCTTGCGCCGCGAAAGTCTCCTTGTCTGAACTCGACCAGTGCAATGGCTTCACCATAATCTCTCCCAGTTTCATCCCGAAGGGTGAGCACCGGGATGTAACTTGCTTCTTCGTTGCTCCAGATGTTCACCATCGGGCGCCAGCGCAGGTCGCCCTCGCTGGGGAAGGGGAACTCGTCGGGCAAGCTGGTCACGACGCGCTGATTGGGGTTGCGTACGAAGCGCAGGGTGACGCCCTGTGGCGGCTTCTCCCAGCCGCGTACCTCTTTGCCCCTAAGATAATCCTCCCGTCCCTCTGCTCCACTGCCGCTGATGGGCATGCCGATTTTGGGCGCGAACACCGTCGGTGTGCCGCGCTCGTTGTAGTAGAAGGGGTAGGGTAGAGTAGGAGAGACTACCAGAGTTCCCCCCTTGCGCATGTACTCCAGCATTGCCCTATTACCATCGCCCTGTTCGCGTACGGTCTGATAGTAATTCTCTCCACCCAGATAAAGCGCAACAGGGAAGCGAACAGGAGTAAACAGCGTGGATGTTACCAATTCGTCGGGGCTGAGATAGCGTAGCACCCCGAACGCTCGGGCGCGGTTAATCCCGCTGATGAGCGGATGCCCTTGCGGCGGTACCAAAGGCGTGGGGATAACCGCAACTGATGCCAGCATCTTTAGCCTGTCAGCGACCTGCTGCCAGCGTTTCTGCATCTGCTGCTCCGCAAGATGAGCCTGACGACGCTGCTGCAGCGCAGCTAGCGCAGGTCGGAGTTGCTCTTCGGGCAGGTCACTGAGGGTGAGCGCATACAGGGAACACCCCTGAGGGGTAACCGTTCGCAATTCTGCCTTCAACGGATGCGCTATCATCCAGATCTTCCATTGCAATACGGGTGGCCAACCCAGTATTGCAGGCGCGCCTCGTTCCGGAGTGATGGTCTCGCTCCTTCCGTTAGCATAGGTGATTCTCAGTTGCGCCTGCGGCTCGTCGGAGATTAGCGCGAAAAGCATTGTGGCTTTGTGAGCAAGGCGAACAGGCTGGCGGGTAGCTGCTTTGCCGGCGTTCAGCTGGGGGTCTATCAGCGTGAAAGGCACTCCCCACAGCCAGCGCATGCCGCCAAAGAAACCTGCCATGCTGCGGTTATCGTCCCAATTGGCATTCAACACAACATCAGCTTGCTCCACCAACGCAATCTGCTCGAAGCCGGGCACTGGCACACGCTCTGACAACACACGTGGTTTGGCAACGGCGATATCGGCAGAGGGAACGTCGGCAGGCACGTCACCCACCCTGATCCAGTCACCTTCCTTCACTGCTCGCACCAGCAAGGTGTCGAACCGTTCGTCGAATCGCTGCACTCCCTGGGTTTCGGCATCATTGATGAATACGCGCTTGCCGCGCAGGTCGAAGAGAGGGAAGGTTAGCACCACGTCAAATCGTCCCTCAGCGTCCGCCGAGGGAGGCTTGCCTTTCAGGCGCAGAGCGAAATTACCCCCCCGCGTGGAGCGGTACTCAGCGATGTGAGTATGAGTGCCGGCGATGGTGAACGCCATTGCCGCCTTCTCGCCGCAGACAATGCGCACCTGTGCTCCTGCAACAGGGTAGATCAACTTCTCCAGTCCGCCCCACAAGCCACCGTAGGTGCTGCGCGTACCCGGGGGTTGTTCTGCCCCATCATAGAGCCCGTACCGCTCGGCGAAGGAGCTACCGTAATCGGC
Source organism: bacterium (assembly GCA_025054895.1). GTDB lineage: Bacteria > Armatimonadota > HRBIN16 > HRBIN16 > HRBIN16 > HRBIN16. The sequence continues at coordinate 5,388 of JANWYZ010000015.1, forward strand.
GAGGGCTGGATGTATCTCGTCGCGGAATAACAGGGGGAAACGTTCTATCATACCGCGGAGGTAGTGCCCCAGTACTGGATCTCCTGTATGTACGTAGGTAAGTAGTACACCCACAGCAGTTTCCCAGATTTCATTCGCGCACGCCGCCCCCAGCCAGGGTAAGCCAGAGTTGGGCTCCATGAAGAAGGAAGCGTCGATGTCGTCATTTGGATTGTTATCAGAGGCAAAGATGGGCAAGCAACGGTACACCAGACTGCGGGCGAGCTTGTAAGCTAACTGCGCCAATTCCGCCCTCTGTGGTTCGTCGCGGAAAGTGAAGTAGTATTTTAGCAGGAAGCTAGCTATGGGCGCGGCATCCCAGGCAAACATGGCAGCGGGCACGTCGGGGTAGCAATTGCGGGTGTACAGGATATATTTACTCCAGCGCACCATGCCGTCCAGAATCGGTAGCCACTCGCTGCGGCGCTCGTTGCGGTAGGCATCCAGGAAGGCGAGCGCGATGAGCCAGTTGTTCACATTGTGCAGCGTAGGCACGTTTTTGCCAAACTGTGGTTTCCAGTCGCCCTCCAAGGGCTTGCGCCACGCCACGCACTGCTCTCCGTTGATTGTAAACCGCTGTGCCAGTTTTGCCAGCTGCTCAAGGTCCTCTCGTAATCCAGCGACTGCCTGCTGGTTATTCCGGGCGTAGGCGTAGTCAATAGGGCTATCCCAGTTGACGCCATAGCTCTCCAGATTGCCGTCTTGCGAGAAGGGGTCATCTTTGGTTCGGTACAGCAACCTGCCAAGCACAGGGGGCGCAAAGCGCTCCAATCGGTAGGGCATGGGCAACCATAGCAGGTCGCTCATGGCTGGAGCAGATGAGAGCCGCTGGCGATAAGTACGCCAGATGTACTCATTGATGAACAGGTTCGGATCGTCGTCATGGCGCAACGTCTGGTGGTACAGGATGCGGAAGCGCGAAGCGAACGTGTCGCCATCTTGAGGGTAGCGTATCTGGTTATACGGCTTGCCGTATGGAAGGGTAAGGCAAAAGAACTGTTTTGCCCGCTTTGACTGCCAGCAGTAGGAGCTGCCTAAGTTATGCTCGCTGTGGTCGGTGAGACGAGCTTCATAGAACTCGTAGGCGATATATTTGCCTTCATCAGGTTTCCATAAACCCACTACTGGTATAGGGTATGCTCCAATTGCCGGGGCGTACATCCAATCGGGTGACCATGCGGAGACGATGGTCGCGCTGGAAGTGCCGAACGCACCTTGCATAACATGGCTGTCAATAACCGGTGTGGGGATCACCCAGCCGCGCTGGTGGAAAATGGGCGCGTCGGGCAACGAACAGGCAAACAGGTGCAGAGGTTGCTTGCCATGCGCGGCTTCCCAGACCACTGGAGCAAATCGCTTTACAGAGAGGCGAAAAGAGACCTGAGGATAGGGATTACCGGGTGTAAAAACTACACTCACTGCCGTATCGGCTCCTACCTCCCACGAACCGTCGGTACGAAAACCGGAGAAAAGCATCTGCTGGGCTTGCGTTTGTACTCGCGTGGCAAACAGCGCGCCGTCGGCATGGAACAGGATATCGCCAAGAACTACGTTGCCTTCTTGCAGACGGAAACCGATATACCGGTTGTCCTGCCTTAGGGGGGTACAGCGCAGAGAGCCACCGACGATGGGGGTTTGTGCTGAGGCGGGCGGTAAAATGAGTAGAACCGCGCACAACGTCTGCAGCAGTATACTCCTTAGCATCCAGTCTCACCTCGGTTCGGTTCTTCCCCACGCCATCGATGTGCAATATAATTCGTCAAAGGGGCGTAGAGTCCTGCCCGTCCCACATAACATGGACAGACGCAGCATAATTTGCTATACTCACAGCACTACGGAAGACACGGGGGTTGATTGTGGGAAGCGAGCAGATACTTATCAGACAAGAAGATGGAGCGAAGCGCGTCATCCTTACAGTAGACGGGGAAGAGGCAAGCGAGTGCTGGATAATCCCTTTAACCATCCGTGTTGGTGTAGCGATGGTGCGTGTAGACGGTATCGGCGGAGTGGAAACGAAGCCTGAACACCGCCTGAAGGGTTACGCCAGCCGCGTGCTCAGGCGGGCAATGGAAGAGATGGCCGCTGGTGACGCAGCGATAACCATGCTGTACGGCATCAGCGACTTCTACCACCGTTTCGGATATGTGACTGCGGGTCCGGAGTTCGGGGTATTCCTGCACGCTGAGCAGATCGAGGAACCTTTACCGTTGGGCTGGACGGTACGTGAGTTCACGCCAGAGGATTTGCCAGCAGTGCAAAGCATTTACGAGCGAGCTACTGCACTGGCGACAGGAGCGGTGGTACGAGCGGCTAGCTCGCGCGCATGGCACAAGCTGCTGGAGACCCCTGGAAGTTACCCACAGGACGAGTGCTGGGTGGCAGTATCACCCCAGGGCGCGGTAGAGGGTTATGCGTGGCGAGCGAGGTGGTGCTGGCCGATACGAGACGTTTTGGAGCACGAGTTCCCCGATGCGCTTACTTTCGGCGAGGTAATAGCCGTAACGCCCAGCGCAGCAGATGCTCTGCTGGCAACCTGCCGACGGCGCACTGCTGAGGAGGGTAAGGACGAGACGTTGTTGCCTGTTCCGCCCGATAGCCTTATTGCAGTGGCGGCGCGTTATATAGACGCTCGTCATGTGCAGCTATACAGCGCAAACGGCGGTTCGATGGTGCGGGTGCTGAACGTGGAGCGGCTATTGCGCGCGCTGGAGCCAGAGCTGGGTCAACAGATTCGGCAAAGCGGACAGAAAGTCGCGCCTTGCCGGCTCACTTTCCGTACCGAGCTGGGGGAGGGTATGCTGGTCATAGACCGTGAAGGCGCCCGTGTGGTGCAGGCTGAAGATAGAACCACGAGCAGCAAGGTATATCTCGTTCACCTGTCCCAGGGTACGCTGGCTCGGCTTGCGTTGGGTTTTGCTCCCGCTGAGGACCTGTGCGCTCGCCTGGGCGAGCCCCTACCGGAGGAGGTGGTCGCTCTGTTCAAGATACTCTTTCCCGTCCGTTACCAGCACGCCTACTTACCGGACAGGTATTAGGCAGGAGAAAGCTGATGGGAGCAGGCGTTTTCTAACAGACGGACTGGCTCCTCTCGCTGCTTCCGAGAGGAGCCGAGGGAAAATACTCATCTTCCCCTTTGTTGCGTCACCCCTTGCCAATCGTCCGTGCGGAAGGGAGAAGCTGGAAGTCCTGCGCGGTTGTACAGGTTGCACACAGGATTGTCTGCCCATGCGTAGCGCACAGCTATCGGTTCCGTCACCTGTGGACTGGATACCACCACCGTATTGCCCTCGATACGAGCTTCCGCCCACACGAACTTGCGGTCGGCTCCTGCGATAGCAAATCCTTTGAGCGGCTCACCGCCGGGGGTAACCAATCCGCCGTCCACGTGCTTGAAGTACAGGCGAATAGCGCTACCTTCACGCCGCATGCGCTCGTAGAGGGGACCCGAGTACACCACCTTTTTACCGTATGCAATTGCCAGCGCGTTCAGGGCGAGACGCTTGCCCACGTCCTGCTTGTTGCGCGGGTGGATGTCGTTGGCATCGCCGATGTCGATAGCGACCGCCATACCCGTTTGCGGAAGCGAGAGGGTCATGAGCTGCGCCTCGCGCAGCTCTGCCCAGGCGCTTTCACCCGGCTCGGGCTTGACCGCCATAAAGTTCGCCAGCTGTACAAAGAGGAAGGGAAAGTCACCCTGCGCCCATGCCTCGCGCCAGTCCCGAATCATCGCCGGGAATAGGGCGCGGTATTCGTACGCTCTCCCTACATTCGACTCGCCCTGGTACCAGATAGCGCCCCGAATGGCATAGGGCACAACAGGCGCAATCATCGCGTTGAACAGACCAGCAGGTTTCCAGGGATTAGTGCGCGGGTTTTGTGGCGGGTCGGGCTTTTTGGGTTCGGGTTTGCCCTCGGCACGCGCCTGCGCAGCAGCTGTTTCCCACTCTGCCAGCTGCCTCTGGTAGTTCTCCAGCGCCTGCGGGTAATTTGCCTCAGCACGCCGCCAGTTTTCCAGCAAGTAACGCAAAGCAGGATTCAACATCAGCGTGGGTTTACTCGTCCACGATTCAGCAGGCGTGCCTCCCCACGCGGACTGAATCATCCCCACAGGGACTTTCAGCGTTCTGTGTAATTCTCGTGCAAAGAAGTAGCCCACCGCCGAGAAGTGGCGTACTGTATCAGATGTGCAGGGTTGCCAGACGCCTCCATTAAGGTCCCTCATCGGACGGTCGGAAACCGCCTTGGGCACCATGAAGAGGCGAATCTGCGGATAGTTCGCCTGTGCTATTTCCTCCTCGGCGTTGTTAGAAAGCGCAACGGGCCACTCCATGTTAGACTGCCCCGAGCATATCCACACCTCACCCACCAGTACATCCCTGAGTACCAAAGTGCTGTTGCCCCGAACGGTCAACTGGAACGGACCGCCTGCTCGCATCGGCTTCAGGGTTACGCGCCACTCGCCGTAGTCGTTAGCGATAGTACTTACCCTTTGCCCATGGAACTCTACAGTCACCCGTTCACCCGGTTGCGCGGTACCCCATACAGGTATCGGTTTGCCCTGTTGAAGCACTGCATGGTCGCTAAAGATACGCGCCAAGCGCACGTCGGCGACCGCGCCGACTGCCAGCAGCAACCACCATCCCACTATACCTGCCCAAACGCGTGCTAAGCGCATGTGCACCTCCTTTATCGAGTAGTAATCTCCACCTCTATGTCACCTCGTACCTGTAATATCAGGTTACCAGTATCCTGCAGGTACTGGTGCGGGCTGGCGATGGTAATGTTCTGAGCATTGAGCCGCACTTGCGGTGGTTTGCTCAGCCCGTTGATCAGCACGTAGTATGGCTTATCTATCCAGCTTTTGACCTGAAACTTGCACAAACTTTTTTGGTCAGCAATGACTGTTATCGTGCCCGGCGCGTGTACAACCACTCCGCTATGGCGCAGTACCCGATAATCGTATACTGCGGGCAAGTTATACAACCGGACGGCGTTTGCCTGCACGGTACCCGGGTTAATCGCTGGTCCATCGCTACGTTGCTCGCGCAGGTGGTAGAAGTCAGGCAACAACCCCTGTCTTTCAGGGTCATCTTGTTTCCACGTGTGCTGAACGCCTGCAGCAGTGATGCCGTCGGCTATCTGTTTCCAGTGCGCTTTCGGCTCCAGACGCGCCAGCCAGTACAACGCATCGGCGTATACCAGCCCGCACCATTGCACAGGCTGTCCGAACCATACTGGCGCAGACCAGTTGGTGGCTCCCAGCACCGAGATAACGCTGTATGGACCGACTTGCTGACCCGTCGGATTGATGAGGTAGGGGAAAGGCACACCCGTCCATGCCCAATAACGGGCGCGACGCAGGAACTCCGGATTGCCCGTCAATTCGTAGCCGATAACATACGCCTTCACGATGTGCGCCGATGCGAGGATGTCGGGAGTGTGCAGGGGCATCTCCCACGTTTGCGCTCCGCGCGGTACGGTGTTATCAAAGCGTTTGAACTGCTCCAGACGGCGTATTCCTTCCGCGATGAGCTGTTTGTCGCCCGAATACAGCGCCATCTCCAGCAGTTGACGCAGCGCTCCTCCAGTAAACCCGTTTGCGGTGCGCTCCCAATGGGTGCGCGCGTAGTCAGTCCCTCCCGGGCGAGGTTCATATAACACCGTACCATCGGGCTGGAACATGCGCAAGGCGTCGCGAGCGGCGTTGCGGGCGGCGGTAATGCTCTCTGGCACCGCGCCGTAGAGCAGAGGGGCAACAGGGAACGCCACGTGCGACACCCGGCTGAACAGATACTGCTCTCTGGGCACGATGGCGATGGCTTCCTGTGCTGCCTGTCGCAGTCGGCGAGCGGTTTGCGAATCCTGAATGTGTGCCGCAATCCACTCCATCCAGACGGCGGCGTCAGCGGCATGCTGGGGTCCGAAGCCGGGCCACACCGCATGTCGATACAGATTGCCTTCCCGTATCTTCGAGTCCAGCCACCCCGCCGCCGCCAGTTTCAGGTAACCCTGCGCATCCAGATCCGTGTTGGGTACGGGAGGTAACCCCCGCAGGCGCACATACTGCTGCACCGCTGGAATCACCGTGTCGCCTTCTCCGCCGATGATGACAGCGTCCAGCACCAGTGGAGTATCCGCCTGCAACGTTTCGGGGAAGTAGGGTAACAGGTTGCCTTCCTCGCGGTTGTCACCGTTGGAACCGGGGTAGAGCACCCCCATCACGTGCCCACCCGAGCGGAAGATGCGGTCGGGCGAGTCGAACAGCGCGCTGAAGTGATTCGCCGGCTGCCAGATAAGACCAACGTATCGTCCCTGAGCCTGTACCACCATCAGCGGGGCGGTAATCTTGAGCGTATCGGGAACCTGCCGTTTGGACGCAGGTCCGACAATGTCTGCTTCGGAGCTGCTCGGTTCGTTCTCCAGATACTCCAGCCCAGCAAACAAAGCTTGCTCTTTCTCCTGCCCAAAGGATCCCACACCCGGGAAAAGCACCAGCAAGGGCAGGAAGTACACCTTTCGGTCGTGGTCTACGGTGACGACTGTGCGCACATCTATCGCGTCCTTCTGTGAAGAAGGGGTGAATATGTGGACGATTCTCCACGCTGCGCCGTGCGGATCGCGGAAGGCGCGGGTGATTCTCACTCCGTTGCGCTCCCTGGTCAGAATCGTGGTTGTCGCCGTATGCAGATCAAACCAGCTTACCGAACCACCCTCCTCCTCATAACACAGTTGCGCCCTATTCCAGCCCACTGCCATCGGTTGACCTTTTACCGAAACCTGCAATATATCGGCATTGTTGGGGTGGAAGGTTACTCGCACTGAGCCAGAGACCACTGCAGGAGCACCTTTCGGTATCGCCTCTGCTACAGGAGGTTGCCACTTTATGGGCAGAGGCGTGATACGTGGTGTGAAGCGTATGTATTCTACTGTACATCTGCCCGATGTACCGGGTGGGTCTAGCCGTATCCACGCCCGGGGACCCAGCGCAGGCAGAGGCATCCTCAGTATCACCCAATCAGTGGTGTTGACGACGCGACGCACAGAACGCTCCTCCGCTGAACCCTGTCCCGCGCGGGCATAGAAGATTTGTAACATTCCCTGTTGCTCGCTTTTGAGGCGAATCTCCAGCCAGAGCGGGACGTTTTCGGGGAACTCACGCACAGGACCGTGCGTGTATGGGTCATATCCGCTGATTTCAATCACCATACCCGCTGGCGAGTGGCTAACACGAGAAATGTGATGCGTTGGTTGCCACTCGGCGACGGTTTCTGGGCGGGTGAAATCGAAGGAGGGCAGTTCTTGCGAAGGGCGCGCAACGCACGCGGCGCACAGTAACGCCCCCACAACGCACAGAGCGAAACCCGGAGAGGACAACGTCATCGGTAACCTCCTTCACTTTTTTAGGGCAAGAGCGTCACGTTTTTCCTGAGACCGTTTACACTCCCACAGCCACTCACAGGGCTTGCTTCTTCAAAGGATTCAGCCATACTGACACATCTTTCCTGCTAAACAGGTGAAAAGAAGCGCGCCGGCGGCAAACGCACATCCCAGCAGAAACAGGTACAGCCCGATGCGAAAGGTGTCAGGCTCGTATCGCCAGAGGACGAGAGAAGGAGATTGGGCGACGGTCACGCAGCGAAACGTGGTATCTGCGATGTGCCAGCGCTGCGGTTTGCCATTAACCCAAACCCGCCAGCCGGGGTAGGCGGTGTCGGTCAGCATAAGGTCGCCTGCGGGCACTCCAGCTATCTCTACCTGCTGGGGAGACAGGTTGCGCGCATGAAGCGGCTCTCCAGTTCCTACCACCCATGCGCGCATCGGCGGATAAGGCAGAGCAAACACACGCCAGCTGTCGGCGGTTTCGCCCGTTGCAACCGCGCCGATACCAGATCGCTGTAGCCTCCGAAGCAGCTGACTGTCTTGAGTGGACTGCTTCCATTCCAGCGCCAGGTTCACATAGTGCATCACCGCCCGCCTGACCGCCACTGGCTCGTAGCCCGACGCCTCCGATACTTCCCACGTCATACCGATATTAGACCCCAACATCCGCTGCCATCGGCGCAGGAGTTCTGGCGTGCTCGCGCCGTAGTCGACGTAGTTCACGTATTCGCGCCACATTGGCGTCTGATTGGGCACGAAGAGCCTGCCGCCAGCGCGGGCTACGGTTCGTATGGTATCCGGTGGCTGAGTAAATGTCGCCATGTTGGCAGTTGGGTTAGCAGGCATCGCCAGAGGCAATAACTCTAACAGAAGCAACGTCATTGCTACCCACCAGCGGCGTGAAGGAGCGAGCCGTAGAACAAGTAGAGCAAGAACAGCCGCCCCCGTTGCCCGCCAGCAACCTTTCACGGAAACTGCGTGGGTAGAGACAACGAGCGTGGAGGAAACGGTTTCTGGTCGGCTAGCGCGAATCACGTCACGGCGCGCTGCCCACTCGATAATGTTTGCTCCCTGCCAGCTCCACAGGAGGGTGAGCATTATCAGCGCCACCGGTAGCAACAGCCATTTTCGCGACAGGCGCAGATGCTCCCATCCTATCGCGGCAGCGACGCACAGCGCAAAATCGGTGAGGATCAGCCAGCGGGCGGGGTCATGAAAGGCTTTCAGTCCGGGCAAAAGATAGTAGGCGAGGATGTACAAACCGCCAGAGGCACCTGTCGCCAGCCACAGGCTCAGCGCGGCGACAATCAACCAGAAGCGCGCCTCCGAACGCACCTTCCATGAAGCCAGCGCCGCCATTAGCGGCAGGACGCCTACTGCGTAAGCTACCTCCCAGTAGTTTCCCCTGCCCAGCCAATTGCCCTGCCAGGGCGCGCCGTACAGGTCAGGCACAAGGAGTAGCGGGATCTGTTCCGGGCGTAAAGGGAATCGGTTTGCCCCCCACACAGATAAGTTGACGCGAGGGGTTTCGTGCAGCAGCTGCAGCATAGGCAGCCAGTGGGCGGCGGACAGAAGCAATCCACCAGCAACCCCCAATAACAAAGGCAGTAGTGGACGCCAGCCGCCCCTGATCATCCGCCAAAGTGCCCACGCCGTAGCAAGCAAAGACGCCATGTAGGCAACCTGTGCATGTCCTGCCAGCAGCAACAGGGCGACAACCACAGCCATCACCGCCACTCTACCCACATTGGTTGTTTGTAGCACGCGCTCCACCGCCCACATCAGCCATCCAATGAGCGCAATGGTCTGGAACATGCCCGGAAACTGCGCTCGCGGCGCGAAGGCGCCGCACAACATCCATGCGGTGCCAGCCAGCAACGCGGGCTGAAAGCCGACGCCCAGCGTGCGAAGAAACATCCACATCCCCACGCCGCCCAACCACAAATGCAGCACAGCGTTCCACGAAAGATAACTCGCCGGGTGTAATAAGGGCAGCAAGAGCGAAGAAGGATAGAAGAGCCACTCCTGTGGATTGCCCACAAACGGCTGACCGAAGAGGGTATGCGGATTCCATAGCGGCAAAACGCCCTGCGCCAGCCAGTGGCGTGCAAAAGCGGTCATGGGCAGGAAATAGAGCATAATGTCGCCCCAGTACAGCACCTGCTGGGCGAAGGCGACCTTCCAGAAAACACACGCCGCTACGAGGGCAAACCAACCTATCGCAGCGGCGTGCTGTACGCGGTGTAACACCGCCGAACCCCGATTATTTCGGACTGGCTATAGCAACAAGCAAGCTGATAACGAAGAAGCCCACCGCGATATAACGGGTAATCATCGCCAGCTGCTCGTCGCGTCCCAGCTTGCCTCGAAATTGCGAACTCACCTGTCCGCCTACCGTGCCCGATAGCCCTTCATGTCGCGTGGTTTGCATGGCAACGATGAAGATGAGCGCGACGGCGAACAGCACCTGCAGGATGACCAGAATGGTGTACATCTATACTCTCCTTCGAGTATTCCGATGCGCTGCAGCGACACGTTGCCTTATCAGCACGCGACGGTGGTTGGAGCGTACCCTGCTTGACGGGGTAGTGGTCTCGCTTTCGACGCCGGTCTCTTCAGACAACACGCTGTACGGCTCCTCCGGACTGGGCGCCACGTTCACATCGTCTGCCACGATATCGCTCTGTGAGACCGTTGGTTGGGTGTAGCTGCTCGGCTCGGCGTAGCCGGTGGTGTAGCTACTGCTGCTGTAGTCCGAGTAGCTTCGGCGCGAGGAGCTGCTGTAATCGGTGTCCAGCGAGAGGGTGTTCACAATATCGTTGGACGCCCGCCGGAACTCGCGTATCGCGTTACCCAGCGAACGACCGATTTCGGGCAGCTTCTTCGGACCGAAGATAATCAACCCGATGATGAGTATCATCATCACTTCGCCAAAGCCGAGACTTCCGAACATTACGCTCCCTCCAGCCGCTGTTGCAGCGCATCTGTGCTGCTAATATTTTACCACAGTTTAGGAGCGGATGCTTTAGCCTATCGGCTGCACTACGGGCGGGTTCACAAAGTCTAACCACCGCTGGGCGACCTTTCCTGCAGCAGCATCACCCCGATGGATGCACACGCGGAACCGCCAGAGCAGGCTTTCGCCTTTGGGCAGGATGTATTCACCATGCTCTTGCCCCTGCGTGAACGCCGCCAGACCGAATGGGTTTACCGTCATCAGCCCGTAGTCGCGCACGTGCCACCACGCAGGATGCCGGAAGCTGGAAGGGTGCTGCATAATGGCGATTCCGACAGGAACGCCCTCTACCTGACCGCTATAGTCGCACCAGTGCGCGCGCTTACCCCACGTTTGCAGCTCGTTGATTCCGCCTTCGGAGTTTTCGATACGCCCACCGCGAGGCACGTCCATTGAGGACGCCACCCGCACCGACAGGATGCCGCCTTCCTTCGTATCGCCAAAGCGCACGTCGCCTTCCGTCGCCGTCAACGTTACTTCCACGTCTACCAGATGCTCTTCATCGGGCAGGGGAAAGACGCGCACTTTCAGGTGTTGCTCCAATAGTTTTTTGCCCTGAGCGTCTGTCCAGTCGCTGAGCGTTTCGAAGCCGCCGCACACGATACCGCTGTACGAGTGTAGTGTTTGGCGATGCAGGGTGTAGCCGTGCCCCGGCTCCTCGCTCCAGTTATCCACACCGTTCACGTCGCCGAAAGCAATCCACATCGAACGATGATGCACATGGTCGTTGGTCTCGCCAGGCACATCGTGGCGCAGCGGCCAGTGCCGCGTGACGCTCACACCTCCTGGTCCCCTTACAGGGTAAAAGCAGGGGCGAGCAGGGTTCCCCGCCTTGATATAGGCGGTGAACAGCTTACCGTCGGTGTATATCGCAATACGGTCCTCGCTTTCCTCCACACTCACCCGATGTGGGTGTTCGCCCTCGCTTTGTTCGAGCGTGGCTTCGGTGGTTTGCTCTGCGGGTAGCCCGGGAAGCAGACACCAGATATCGCCGCTCACAGCCTGTGCAGGTATACGTAAGCCGCTACAGGAAAGCCAGTATGCCACGCCCGGTTCACCCGAAATGGGTAGGAGCAGCGGGCAATTGTCTCGTGGAGCTGCGCCAGATCGGATATTGAATTTAATTGGTTGCATGCGTTTCACCCCCGAAGCATGTATTCGCGGAGGTAGCGAACCCATCCTGCCATCACAGATTCGCCAGTAGAGGTGGCAACTCAGCAAGCGAGGATATTTGGGCAACGGGGGACGCTTCGGCGCGGTTCTCACAAGGGTCCGGTTCTGTGCGCCACTCTCGGGTGTAAACACCACGCATACCTGCACGAGCGGCTCCTATCATATCCGCACACCAGTCGTCGCCTACGTAAATCGCTTGTTCAGCGAATACCCCTAACTGGTATAGGGTTATATGAAACAGTTCACGGTGAGGTTTGACGATGCCCACATCCGCCGACACCACGACAGAAGACAGGTAACGGGATAAACCGTGTCGGCTCAAAACCCTGCGCACGCAGGGAGCGTATGGGTAGTTGGAGAGCACCGCTAGCAGATACCGTTGTGAGAGGTAGCGTAGCAGAGAGGGTAGATACTCCGCTGGAACGACCACCTTCTCGAAAGCGAGCGCGTAGCGCGTCATCATCGCATAGACGCATTTGGGATTTGGCGGCACGCCGGTCAACTGTTGCCAGAGGGTCTCCATGCGCTCGTAGAAGCTGTTTTCTCTCAAGTGAGGCAGGTTACGCGCGTACTGCTCGTCGCGGATACGCACGTAGTGTCGCAGAAATGCCTCAAAAGGAACATGCGGAGCAAAGGGATGCGCATACTCGTACACATCTTGCAGTATACGTACGAACTCTTGCTCGCGCAAAGGCACGAGCGTGTTGACGAAATCGAACACGACCGCCCGTACGGGGGAATGGCCTGCAGGCAACGGCGTTACTCCTGCTCCTCAGGTATCAGCTCGCGCAGCTGGTTTTCTATTCGGTGCACGCCGTCGAGGTCTTCCAGATAGCGGTAGAGCCTCCTGGCGTAGTGTAAAGCGTTAATTGCGCGCACCATCTGCTGCTGTTGCTTCGCCAGGATGCCGATGTGCTCGGCGCAAAGTGCCATTTTCATCCACTGGTTATGCGCCTCGAAGGTTTGATACGCGCCGGCGAGGTAACGTTGCGCCTTGCGAACATCGCCGGTGTACAACAGGGAAATGCCCATCTGCAGTTTCGCCTCAGCCTGTATCAGGCTGGCGTTCCACTCATGCTGAAGCAGGTTCATCGCCCACTGACAGTAGGGGATCGCTGAGGCGTGTTCGCCCTGCAGATTGTGGCACCGTGCCAGTTCAAGGTAACACTGGGCGCGGTCGAGGGGAGAGGCGGGGTCTCGCTCCAGTTGTTTAAGCGCAGAGCGCAGGAAAGCGATAGCCGAGTTATAATCTGCTCGTGCGATACGTTCGCGTGCTAGCCTCAGTCGCGCACGCGCCTTGCGATGAGTCTGATGTTGTGGAACTTTCATCTTCAACCAGATGTGTCTTTGTTATCCACTTACATTATACCGCGAAAATGCGCGGGTAGAGGAGATTGACACGTTTGCACGAATGAGTCGCTGGTACTCTGGTGCAGGAGGTGTTCAATGATGTCCTGGTCGGCGCTGGTATGGGTTATTCTGGTGGGTGCAGCGACAATCGGCGGCTGCATGGCGCAGTCAGCACATAGTTCAGCACAAAACGGTGTTCAGGCGTTCTTCGTGGTAACGGCAGGGGGAACGCAGGCACAGGACATCCGCTTGTTGAGCGGAGCCGATGGCTTTGCAACCCATACCAGCAAAGGAGGCTCGCGCTGCCTGACAACCCAGGAGGGCACGCAGCCAGCTTCAGTGTTCCTGTATTTTGATACGGATGTGCAGGCTTCGACTGCGCCCATGTATGTGATAGTGGAGTACTACGACGACGCACTGGCTGGCGTCATGACTCTGGAATATGACAGCGATACCGGCGATACTCTGCAAGCGAAATACCGCCGCGCCGAAGAGCAAGCTGGAGGTCGCCTGCTGGGTACGCGCAAGTGGAAAACGGCAATCTTCATGCTGCAAAAGCCCTTGTTCGCAGGACGGCAGAATCTGGGCGCAGATTTCCGCTTGTCCGCGTACTACGGGAAGATATACGTTCGTGCTGTGCGATTGGCGAGCGAGCGACCGTCGGAGTGGGGGCAAGTGATGCAGGAAGAGGAGCAAGATATTCGCCATCTCAAGGTTACCCCCCTGGTCAAAATCGGGCGGGGGGGACAGCTCATCATCGGTGGGTTTGACCCTGCACGTAAAGAGGACGTAGAGCCGATGACCCGTGCGCTGGAAGCGGCAATGCCTGCGCTCAAGCAGCTGGGTGTGACCAGCCACGAGGGGTACGTGCGCTGGAATCTATGTGAACCCGAGCCCGGCAAGTACGACTGGAGCGTTTACGACCGCTATGTGGAGATTTACAAAAGGTATAACATGAAGTGGGTTCCTTTTTTGATCGTCGGCTCCGCTTACAGCCTGCCGCGGTGGTACTACAAGAACAGGGACGCGGGCTATCAGGGGTATGTCTGCCTGGAACATGGGGAGGAGTCCGATGTGCAATCCCTGTGGAACCCCGCACTGCGAGAGCATGTGGCAAGGTTTATTCGGGCGTTCTGCGAGCACTACCGGGATACAGGAGTGATTGAGTCCATCTTGCTCGGCATCACCGGCAACTACGGGGAAGCCATCTACATCGCCACCGGGAACGACTGGACCGCCGACATCTACGGTCCCTACCATACCCACGCAGGGTACTGGGCTGGCGACCCGTACGCGGTGAAGAGCTTCCAGCAATGGCTGGAAAAGAAGTACGGCGATGTGGAGGCTCTCTCGCGAGCGTGGGGCAGGGCGTACGCCCGCTTCAGTGTGATACGTCCTTTCCTCAAAAAGGATGCTCCGAATGACCGTGCGTGGCTAGACCTTGTGGACTGGTACATCGGCTCGATGAACGAGTGGGCGCGTTTCTGGATGCAGGAGACGCGCAAGCATTTTCCAAAGGGCGACATCTACCTCTGCACAGGCGGTCACGCTCCGCCTGAGCATGGCGCGAACTTCGGAGAGCAGTGCAAAATCGCCGCTGAGATCCGGGGCGGTGTACGCATTACCAATGAGGCAAGCAACTACGCGGTGAACTTCTCGTTGACACGCTGGGTGGCTTCTGCTGGCAGACAGTACGGCGCATACTACAGCTTCGAGCCGGCAGGAGCGGTAGACCCCAACGGCGTTATCTACCGCATCTACAACGCGACCGCTTCTGGGGCGCGAGGCTTGCACTACTATTACCCCAACCTCTTCGAAACCGAAACCGCTCGTCAGAACTTCATCCGCTGGGGCAGCGAATTCAAACAGCGCAAGCCTGTGGTGGAGATTGCCGTCCACTACCCCCAAACGCACATCAAGCTAAACGGCAATGACTTCTTGAGTTATATACGGACGTTGCGCGACCATTTCGACTTCGAATACATGAGCGACGAGCAAATACTGGATGGCGGACTGCAGCGCGTCAAGGCGTTGATTCTGATACATGGCAACGTTTCGGAGGGCAAGGTATGGCGTGTGATTGCCGAATGGGTGCGCTCAGGCGGTTTGCTCCTCTATCCAACGGGCATGGGCAGGCTGCGAGATGTGGAGGGGAACAGCAGTTACCATGATGCCCTGTTCGGAGGGAGCGATCAGCTTGGTAGAGGGCGGGTTCTGGTGTATCAGGGTGCAGGGGGCAGCCCCGAGTTTCGTTCATTCGTCAGCGCAAGCCTTGCTCAAGCCCCTCAGCTGTCTCCAAACACGCGCCAGATGGTAGCGGCGGACGGCAAAGAAGACGGGGTGTTTGTGACGCTATGCGCCCCGAACGAGCTGCTCTGGCTGAACACTACTGGCTCGGAGGTGGTAAAACGCGGCAGGGCATTGCCGCCACATTCTATCGTATCAGAGCGTCTGACTGGCGGTAGGTAGCTTCTTGGTTCTTTTCTTGTCATGCTGAACGCAGTGAAGCATCTCTGGGTGTTGCTACATGAGATTCTTCGCTGACGCTCAGAATGACAAAATGAATGCAAAAACTGTCATGCTGAGCCGAAGGCGAAGCATCTGAGACCCTTCGCTAACGCTCAGGGTGACAACGGGGGTTGGAGGGCGAGACAAACACCGGGGGTTGCTCCTGGCGTGGTGCGTTTCCTGCGCTGGTAGAAGCAACCCCTGTGGTCGCCTGCGGTG
>JANWYZ010000160.1 GCA_025054895.1 bacterium
GAGCGGGGTTTTCGAGGAGGTGGTGAACGAGGGCTACAACCTGATGCTGCATACCGCCGTTGGCAACGACTGGAATGCGGCGGACGAGAAGATGTTGTTGGATCCGCGCGTGGACGGCTTGATACTGGTGCTTCCTAGCCCGAACAGCTCGGTAATAGCCCGTTGCCACGAGGTGCAGTTTCCAGCGGTAGCAGTCGTATACACTACCGAGAATAGGCAGGTGTGTACCATTAATGCAGACGACCTGCACGGAGGCTTTCTGGCGACCCAGCACTTAATCGATCTGGGGCATACCTGTATCGCTCATCTCTTCGGTGACCCCAAGGTCTCGACTGCCCAGCCCCGCCTGCAGGGCTATCTGAACGCGATGCAGCAGGCTGGGTTGAGCGTTGACCCGAACTGGGTTATTCAGGCAGGGTTTGACTGGAAGGATGGTTACGCTGCTATGCAGCGACTCCTGCAACTACCAGCGAACAGGCGTCCGACCGCTGTCTTTGCCGCCAACGACCTCTGTGCGGACGGGGTGCTCAGGGCACTACGAGAGTACGGGATCAGGGTTCCTGAGCAGATGTCGGTGGTTGGTTACGACGATACGTGGTTCGCTACCATGACCAACCCGCCACTGACCAGTGTGCACATGCCTATCTACGAAATGGGCAAGCTTGCCGCGCAAGTACTGATTGCGCTGGTAGAGGGAAGGGAGGTAAGGCAGCGGCAGTATACCTTGCCTGTACACCTGACCGTTCGTCAGTCCACTGCGCCTCCGCCGCAAAAAGTTTGATAATTTTGCCGAGAAAGCAATCAGAAGCGGTTGACAAACGTGACAAAGGGGTGCTACAATAAGATTGATAAAACCTTTTATCAAGGAGGAGTTTCTCATGTACGCGCACAGGAGAAATGCCTTTACGCTCATCGAACTTCTCGTCGTTATCGCGATTATCGCGATACTGGCAGCGATACTGTTTCCTGTGTTCGCCCAGGCGCGCGAGAAAGCTCGCCAGTCGAGCTGCCTTAGCAACCTCAAGCAGCTCGCGCTCGGTATTTTGATGTACACGCAGGACTACGACGAGACCTTTCCCAAAAACGAGTTCGTTGACCAGAGCCGGTGGAGCGCATGGCCTGCTAACCACTACATCTGGTCCAGCGTGCGGTGTGTCGGTCCTTACCTGAAGAACCGCGACATTTATCGCTGTACCTCCGACGCAGGCATGATGGATTCCGGCATCGTCTCCGCTTTTGCAGGAACTGACCGCCAGCCCGGTGTGCTCTCCTATATGCCCAACGCTTTCCACGCAAACTCCTACTGGAACCCCAGCCATTTCGGTGTGCCCAATGGACAGGGACTGATTACCGTCGGCACAACGTACGGCTCGCCGGAAACAGCGACCGCGCTTGCTGCGGTACCCAGCCCCGCCGAGATTTTCATGCTGGTGGAAGGACTGACCGACGTGAATAACTGGTGGTGTGGTAGCCCTTCCTATGCAAACACCGAGGTAGACTGGTGCTGGGGCACGGGGGCGATGGTGTCGGCGGACTGGCTGGTCAATCTCATCGTTCTGCCAGCGCCGCCGGGCAACTACAACGAGCGGTTGAACAAAGCGTGGCGGAAACATAGCGGCGGTTCCAATATCGCGTTTGCAGACGGACATGCCAAGTGGTTACAACCTGCCGCCATGCTGGAACCCAAGCGCTGGTTGATCAACGTACCGTAGTAGGCGGAGAGCAGGATGAAGTCGCGCGTACCGCTCATCATCTCGATTATCGTACTGGCGACAGTTGCTGTGCTGGTCAACTTGCGCACTTGCAGCGGAACGTCCGAAGGGCTCTCTCAAAAACAGGTGCAGCAAGCCAACCGCCTGCATGAGATTGCCAGGCGTACCGGCGGTGACTGGAGCAAGCTCAGCCCGGAAGAGAGGCGGTTCTTGGTGAACGAATTGGCTTACGGCAACGAACAATCAGCGCGGATGTTGCTCTGGGGAGCTTCTCGACAGGCTCCTGCAGCCCAGCCTGCTGGCAGGTTAGGGCGTTAATAAGTGGTGTGTATATGGTTTTCAACGTGGCACGTGTATCTTGCCCGTCCGATCAGGCGCAGGATGCACGTGCCACTGGCTGGTAGGGTCAGCACTTAAACTGAAAAAGGTAACCACGCCCGTCTTTTGCTTTTTCATCTGAAAGCAACGGCATAGCCCACCATTTCAATGATAGGCGAGACACGGGCAACAGCGTTGTCTGGCGCATTTTGGGAACGCCCTCACAAGGAGGTTTGCATGTCTTTCTACCGTGTCATCAAGCAGGAAGGGACATGGTGGTTTCTCTCCCCAAAGGGGGAGCGGTTCTTCTCATTGGGGGTCAATTGTGTGAACATGGGAGAGCCGGAGTACTCCGGACGAAATCCTGCGTATTGCGCTCTGCGCTTCTACCCCGATGCAAAACACTGGACAGAAGATACCCTCTCGCGCCTGCGCGAATGGGGCTTCAACACTATCGGCGGATGGAGCGACATAGAAACCTTGCGTCAGCATTGGAAAGAACACATGCCTTATACGGTGGTGCTGCATGTCGGCTCACGACTGGGGATGCCATGGAACGACATGTTCCACCCCCAAACTGCACACCAGGTGGACGAAATAGTGCGTGAGCTTACTGCACCTTATAGAGAGGATCCGCACCTGCTCGGCTGGTTTACTGATAACGAGCTCGGCTGGTGGGATGACAGCCTGTTTCTGCACTTTCTGAAACAGCCTCCTCAGAACACCACTCGACACAAGATGATCGAACTGCTTCGCCGACACTATCGGCACGATATCCATCGAGTGCGCGCTGACTTTGATATCGGCGACGCGAAACGGTTCGAGGATATCCAACAGGTCACTCTAGTATCTGGCGGCAGGGGCATGGAGGTTATCAACCGCTTCACCTTCCTGCTGGCGCAGCGGTATTACCAGCTGATGCACGACGCCATCCGCCGCTACGACCGCAACCACTTGATTCTGGGAGACCGTTACCACGACTTCTATCCGCTGGAGGTAGCCCGCGCGTCCGCGCGGTATGTGGACGTGGTCTCCACCAACCATGGGGCGGATTGGATCGACGGCTCCAACTCACACTACTTCTTCTACACTCTCAATCGCATCACGGGCAAACCAGTACTGGTCACCGAGTTTTACTTCTGTGCTCACGAGAACCGTAGCGGCAATCGCAACACTCCACCCAATACCAACTTCCCCACCGTTCAAACTCAGCGCGAGCGTGCGAATGGTGCACGTACTAATGTGGCGGACTATGCCCAGCGTCCCTATCTGATAGGAGCGCACTGGTTTCAGTATTACGACGAGCCCACTTTTGGGCGCAGCGACGGCGAAAACTACAACATGGGGCTTATAGACATCCATAACCAGCCGTACGAGCAACTGGTTGTTGCCTTCCGAAGTGTGGTTGTAAACCGAATTCACGCGGAAGCAGAATCGGCATCTCCTCGCTCTCAAATCTGTATCCCCCGTGCGGAGGAGCCACCTCTGGATGGCTTGCACGGATGGGATAAAACCGTGTCGTGGATTCCTCCCGATAGTCAACACCCTGTTGCAGACCTGTACGTATGCTGGCAGCCCTCGCACCTGTTTATTGCCTTACATGCAACGGACTGGGTGGACGCCTCTTTATACCCGCAGAGAAAAATCCCCCGTGAGGAGAGGATGCACTGCAGGCTGAAGGTACGCATAGTAGAGGAGAGGGAATTGACGGTCTGGTTCGGCGACGTGCAACCGACGGAA
Source organism: bacterium (assembly GCA_025054895.1). Taxonomy (GTDB): domain Bacteria; phylum Armatimonadota; class HRBIN16; order HRBIN16; family HRBIN16; genus HRBIN16. The sequence continues at coordinate 3,771 of JANWYZ010000160.1, forward strand.
GTTTCCGACCAGCGCGTGGAGGTCAAGAGCTGGAACGTGGCAACACGTTATACAGTAGTGCTCAAGATACCCGCCCAGCTGCTGGGAGTGGCAGAGATTCGACAGGGAGAGAGCACACACCTGCGAGGGGTGCTGTTCACCCATAGCCGCGCTGAACAAACCACGTGGAATAAACGGCTGGTCATGGGCGATTAAAGGCGAGAGAGCAAATGACCTCGCAGTTTTTGCTGTTTTTCACACGAGGTATAAGCCGAAGCGGACAGCCGGCCGATAATAGGAGTATGCGCAGCCTGTTGTTCATGATACTCATCGTGGCGAGCGTGCTGTTTGCGCTGATGCTGTGGTCGCCATCGCTCAGCACTGGGGACCACCCGCCTGCTCGCGTGGTAGCCGCTGGTGCGCTACGGTAGCAGCTCTATCAGCGCAATCTGCACCCTCACGCCAGCGCGCGTGCATGGGTCCAGACGCAAGCGTGTCACTACCCCGCGCCAGCGCAGGTTCTCACTCACGTTCAGCATGTAATCGCGCCACCTGCCGTCTACCGACACCGGAAACCGCACGCTGGAAGCCTCACTCTCTGGCACTGAGCTGGTAGTCCAGAAAACCTGCCCTGTGTCTTCAAAAATTTGATCGGTCGTCTCCAGCCTCATACGCAGACGGATCCGCCGATAGCGCGACGCGGGAACCTGTACAGGCGGACCGAAGAAGGCGGGGTCGTCGCCTGCGGTGACTGCTGTTAACGCGCCCTTCTCGATGCGCGGATTATGCAGATACATGCCGTTATCCCAGCCGAGAGTGTTCCGTACGAACTCCCATCTGGGCACGCTGACCAACTGGATGTCCACCTGCGGCGCAGGCAGCCCGATATCGGCGGGGGTCAGGTCCGCATGCGTCCTGGGGGCGGAGGTGAACACCTCGCGGATGGCATCCAGATAACCGAAGCCAAACTCCTTATGAGGTTCGATGTAGGAACCTTCTCCCCACTCGTTCCACGCCTCAATCAGTACCATCGGCAGCACCTTTTGAGGATAACGCTGCAGTAGCTGCAGGGCATCCTGTAAGTGCTTCTTGAACTTCTCCGGGGTGCGTCCGTAGCGCACGAGGGCGTTTTGCCCATGCCAGGGACGACTATCCCAGCCTCCGGAGATGGGTGGTAACAGAGGGATGGAGACGTTTTGCACAATACTTTCCCACTGCTGGCGATAGCCATCGATCAGCGTATCAAACGACGCCCATTTCGTATCGCCGACAACGCCGAGATACGCCCAATTGTAGGCGGTCACTGCATCGTATCCCTCTCGCGCAGCGAGGATGGCGTCTCCCGTTCCACCGACGCAAGCCAGAATGTACAACCCCTTGAGCCCAGCCCGAACGCATTCTTCGCGCATGGCATCCAGCGAGCGTTTAACGCCTTCTCTGCCTATGTCGCGGCGCAGGTCGTGGGGGCTGAAAATGATGACCACAGGCTTGCCGTCGATCCGCAGGTACTCGGGGCGGTGGAAGTAGTGCTTTAGCCAGTGGCGTACGAGGTTCACGCAGTCTTCGTATGAAGAGGTGCCTCGCGGATTGTGGTTCGCCCAGAGTAAGCAGAACTGCAGATACCGGCGGTAGCGGCTGTTGAAGTAGCCCTCGTGTAGAGCGTGTTCTAGCTGCCTCGCCCCTTGCACCCAATACCAGTCGTAAACGAAAAAGGTGATGCCATGTTCTACCGCCCACTTGATATGCCAGTCGGCAACCTGTGGGTTACCCTCACGATACCAACCGAGCACCGGCTTGCGCTCGGGGAAGCGGGTAATCGGCGCCCACTGTCCTGCGCTGCGCCAGCCGGGGAAGTAGTATACCCCTACCGGGTACTCTGGTTTCACAGGCGACGGAGCCGGCACGATACGCGAGGTTACCTGCACGAGGCGAGGCATTACCCGTACCATAGCGGTCGTGTTCATCGGAGCGATGTTCGCGCCTCGAATCTGCGCTTGTATCGTGCCCTGCCAGGAGCGGGAGAACAGCACTCGCCACCGCCACTCGCCTTCTTGTCCAAAAGGAAGATTGCCAGGGGATTGTTGTAGAGACTGTAGAAGACGAGAGCCTTGAGGGAGTTTTAGCGTTGCCCGCACCCCTCGTGCCACCTCTCCACCCGCGTTCACCATACGCAGAGCGACCATTACTGGCGCCCCTGCTCGCGGGGCGGCATCCTCGATATCAAAATGTACCAAGTGCAGTTCGGCTTTCCCCTGCGGCTGGGCGGCGAGCGATAACCGTTCCAGCACAATCGTGTCCCCCGTGAAAGGCGCAGGACGAATACCCAGCATAACCACCTCTCCACTCCAGGCAGGCGCACCCATCATGTCTACGTTATACAGGCGAGGTTTGCCGTCGGCAAGCACATCAAAGGTATACTGCTGGATGCCGTATACTTCGCTGGTCGCGAACACTATCGTACACTGTCTGGCAGAGGCGGAACGCAGACGTACAGTAAGATAGGGAAAGGCTTGGGCTTCAAAGCCAGTTCGTGTTGCGAAAAAGCCGTCCGGCTCCAGTAGCTGTAGCTGAACCCCGCCTCCAGGATCTCGCCTGCTCTCTATCCCTCGCCAGGCAGTCCATCCCGAGTCGCCATCTCGGAAGACAAACTCGCGTTGCCCCTCGCGAAGGGGCAGCCCCTCCAGTCTGACGATACGGATGGCGCGTAGCGCAAAGTCGCCCACACCATAGGGATCAAAGCGCAAGCGCACAATGCGCCCTTCCTTCTGCCAGAAGGGGAACACGCGATAGGTATGCCACTGTCTGTCGCCGCGCACCGCGAAGCGCGTGCTTTTGCCCGGCATAAATCCGCCATAGGGAGACTCAGAAGTATTGCTCCAGAAGAGTTCAGCCTCGCCCGGAATGGAGGCGCGCATCTCTATCTCCACCGCCTGATGGGGCAAGGCAGGCAGGTTCAGCAGGGGAAGATATTCCAGCATCGGGTCATGTCCGGTGGTTCGGAAGAACATCGCCCCCTGCTCGAAGCGTATGTCTGCTACCTCGCCATTGGCATGCCAGAACTGCAGCACATCAGGGTTGCCGAATTGCCAGATGACCTCTGTATGTACTCCGTTCATAGTTGCCCTTCATTTCGCCTCACTTCTTGCCAGTATCGTTCCGCCAGAATAACGGCAACGTAATCGTCATACGGTTGTTCGGGGGTACGCAGCCATGCGGGAATCAGCCTGCGCCAACCTTTAGGGGGATTCTCGCGCAGGTAGCGACGACGCGCCTCTTCGGAGGTATACGCCTCATTGACCACATGCACGGGCACATTTGGCGACAGACGATGCAGCAACGCCTCCAGCGCGCGAAAGCCAGTACCTCCGCCTACCACAACGCATCGCGGGCGAAAACGCT
>JANWYZ010000161.1 GCA_025054895.1 bacterium
AGCAAGTGCTGGGCTTGGGCACGGTGCTGGATACCACTCGCTTCCGTTCGTTGTTGGCGGAGCACTTCGGGGTGGCAGCGACCGATGTGAAAGCATTGATTCTGGGTGAGCACGGCGACAGCATGGTTCCGATATGGTCCACAGCGACGGCAAACGGCGTACCGCTCCAGAGCCTTCCCGGCTACGACCCTGCAAAGATGCAGCAGATTTTTGAGTTCACCCAAAAGAGCGGGGCGGAGGTTATCCGTCTAAAGGGCGGCGCAGGTTACGCCGTTGGGTTGGCTATCCGTGAAGTGGTGCACGCTATCCTGCTGGATACCCAACAGATATTGCCTGTGTCCAGCCTGCAGACAGGGTTGTATGGTATCGAAGACGTGTGCCTGAGCGTGCCCACCATCGTTGGGCGTAAAGGCGTGGAGAAACAGATAGAGATGAAGTTAGCAGAGGAGGAACTGCAGGCGTTACGCCGTTCTGCGCAGGTACTCAAAGAGACGCTCGCGCAAGTAATGGGGTAGAGGTTATCTCTGCGCAGCACAGCATCGCGCTGTAGCGACGCGCCAGGAGACGGTGCTTGCCCTGCTGAGGCTGAGGGCGAAGCATCTCAGAGATTCTTCGCTGACGCTCAGAATGACAAACCGTTTGGAGGGCGAGGCTCCCGCCGAGCCGTTGAGGTTTGTGTGGTCGCGACGGAGCGCGACCCTCCAGAGGTTGCCTACTCACATTTGGAGGGACGCACTCCGTTGCGTCCGCCATCATGGTCGCGACGGAGCGCGACCCTCCAGTGTTGTCATGCTGAGCGCAAGCGAAGCATCTGCTTGTAGCAAGCAACCGAGATTCTTCGCTGACGCTCAGAATGACAGGGCGACTGGAGGGCGAGGCTCCCGCCGAGCCGTCTTGTGCTGCGAAGCGTTCTTGCCCTGCTAAGATATTGTGGTGGAATCTGAAGGTAACGCTCTTTTACCGATAATTCTTTAGGAGGGTACAAAACGCACTATAAGGATGCTTATCGAAGAGGTCAAAAACTGCGTAGTGGAAGCGGGCAAGCTGGCGCAACAGCTGGCTGATGGTTTCACGTTAGAAACCAAGAGCGATGACTCCTTTGTGACCAACGCCGACCGTGCGGTGGAGAGTTATCTGCGCGAACATCTTGCCCGCCTTGTGCCAGAAGCGGGTTTCTTTGGCGAAGAAGAGGGTTTTACCAACCAGCACGCTCGCCTTCTCTGGGCAATCGACCCCATCGACGGCACGAGCAACTACGTGTTTGGTATTCCGCTATGGGGTGTATCGGTGGCGCTGGTGAAAGACGAGCGCATCCAGCTTGGGGTTATCTTCCTGCCCGTGTTGAGCGAACTGTACTGGGCAGAAACGGGCAACGGAGCCTACCTGAACGGCAAACGTATCACAGCAGTAGATAGCGAACAATTCACTTCAGAAGATATCATCTGCTACGCCAGCGACGCCGTCACCGCAGAGCTGCTGGGCAAGATGCCAGGCAGGCCGCGCTGCTTCGGTAGCGCAGTGGTGAAGCTGGCGTGGACAGCTGCAGGGCGCGTGCGGGGTGCGCTGTCTCTGGGAAGGTTGTATGACCTTGCTGCTGGGTTGCTTCTCTGTCGTGAGGCGGGTTGTGAAACTCGCTACCTGTCAGGGGCGGAATGGCGTCCACAGCACTTGTTAAGCGGCGCAGCGCTGCACGAACCAGTACTCACGGCTCCCCCCCTGACCATGCAAGCCATTTTCCGCTTACTACATCGCGTGTAGTATCTAAAAACCATTCGAAGTGCAGGAGAACAAAGTATGGCATGTGACGACTTATTCCAGACTTTCGAAGAGGCCGGGGACGTTCAAAAATCGCTATGCTGGCATATCCGCTATTCGCTGGGCAAGCCGGGCGATGATCTGTCCAAGCATGATGCGTTCACTGCGGTGGCATTGACTCTGCGCAACCGGATTATCGACCTCATGCTGGACACCGAAAGGCGATACCAGCAGCGGGACGCTAAAAGATTGTACTACCTCTCGATGGAGTATCTGATTGGACGCTCGCTCACCAACAACCTGATCAACCTCGGTTTGTACGACCTTTTCCAGGAATCTTTGCTACAGCGCGGGCTCGATCTTGAGGAACTGGAAGAGTACGAAAGCGACGCCGCGCTAGGTAACGGGGGATTGGGGAGGCTTGCTGCTTGTTTTTTAGACTCGCTCGCCACGCTGGACATGCCTGCATGGGGCTATGGTATCAACTACGAATACGGGATATTCAAGCAGGAAATCCACCACGGCTACCAGCACGAGAAACCCGACAAGTGGCTGAAGGGGATGTCCCCCTGGCTTATTGAGCGATTCGAGGAGCGGTGTTTTATCCCCGTGTACGGACGCATCGAGCACTGCGTAGACAGCAACGGCCATTATCTGCCCCGTTGGGTGGATTGGAAACTGATCGTGGGCGTGCCTTACGATATGCCCATTGTGGGCTACGGGGGTAGAACGGTTAACGTGCTGAGGCTCTTCTCTGCACGCTCATACCACGAGTTCGACATGCAGATATTCAATAGCGGCGACTACATCAGCGCAGTGGAGCAAAAGATCGCTTCCGAGACTATCTCCAAGGTGCTCTACCCCTCTGACTCGGTTGCGGCGGGCAAGGAGCTGCGCCTTACACAAGAGTACTTTCTGGTGGCTTGCGCGCTGCGCGATATTGTGCGTCGTTACACCCGACACCACGAGAGCTTCGACGCCTTCGCACAGAAGGCGGCAGTGCAGCTGAACGATACCCATCCTGCCCTTGCCATCGCCGAGCTGATGCGCATCCTGGTAGATGAGAACCGTCTGACCTGGGAGCATGCCTGGCAGATTACTGAACAGACCTTTGGGTTCACCAACCATACCCTGATGCCCGAAGCGCTGGAGAAATGGCCGGTGGACCTGATGGAGCGTTTGTTGCCCCGCCACCTGCAGATTATCTACGAGATCAACCGGCGTTTTCTCGAGCGGGTAGCTTGGCTCTATCCGGGCGACCACGAGAAGATGCGCCGAGTATCTATTATCGAGGAAGGTGAGCACAAACAGGTCAGGATGGCGCACCTTGCCATCTTGGGTAGCCACTCGGTCAACGGTGTATCGGAACTGCATAGCCAGCTGATTACCACATCGCTCGTACCCGACCTGTACGACCTGTTCCCCAACAAGTTTAACAGCAAAACGAACGGCGTTACCCCGCGTCGCTGGTTGAAGCAGGCAAACCCGCGGTTAAGCCGGCTGATCGACAGCACAATCGGCAAACAGTGGATAACCGACCTGAATCGGCTGCGCGCGCTGGAACCTTATGCCCAGGACTCGGAGTTCCAGGAGCAGTTCCGCCAGGCGAAAGAGCTGAACAAACTGCGTCTGGCGCACATTATCCGCGACACGACGGGCGTGTCGGTTCCCTCAGAAAGCCTGTTCGACGTGCAAGTGAAGCGCATTCACGAATACAAACGTCAGCTGCTGAACGTGTTGCACATTATCCATGAGTACCTGCGGCTGGTTGAGGACAGGATATATCCTGTTGTGCCTCGTACCGTCGTCTTCGCAGGAAAAGCTGCGCCTGGTTACTGGGCGGCGAAGCAGATTATCAAGCTGATTAACAATGTGGCGTCGGTTATCAATCACGATCACCGTGCAAGGGATTATCTGCATGTTGTGTTCTTACCGGACTACCGGGTATCCCTGGCGGAGGTAATCATCCCCGCCGCCGATCTGAGCGAACAGATATCCACCGCAGGCACGGAAGCATCGGGAACCAGCTGCATGAAGTTCGCCATGAACGGCGCACTCACCATCGGCACACTCGACGGGGCGAACATCGAAATCCGCAAAGAGGTGGGAGAAGAGAACGTCTACATCTTCGGGCACACCGCAGAGCAAATCCGCGAGATGCGACGGGAAGGCAGTTATGACCCACGTGCGTTATACGAGTCGAACCCCGTGATCAAGCGTGTGATGGACACTTTCCTGACCAATCTCTTCTGCCCGCACGAGCCGGGACTGTTCCGCTGGATTTTCGACAACCTGGTACATCACGGCGATTACTATTTCCACCTCGCCGACCTGCCTTCATACATCGAGACGCATGAACGCGCCGCGCAGGAGTACCGCCAACCGGAGATATGGACCCGCAAAGCCATCCTGAACGTCGCCCGCATCGGCAAGTTCTCTAGCGACCGTACCGTGCAGGAGTACGCCCGCGATATCTGGCACATCCAGCCGGTGCGGAATACGCGACGTGAACAGGAGAGTCGCACGTGAGAAGGAATCTACAGATGGTAACTGCTTACTCCATTGCGTGGAGGCGAGGCGCGAGGCGATGCGTGTGTATATCGTCCGTCATGGTCAATCCACCAACAACGCAGGACATACCCTGCTGGAAGACCCACCGCTCACCCCATTGGGGCGCAAACAGATGAGGCGGGTAGCAAAATGGCTGCTAAGCGAGCCCGGTAAGGTACACTGGTTATTCACCTCCCCTCTCCTGCGTGCCCAGCAAAGCGCGGCGATTGTAGCGCAAGCGGTAGACCTTGAACCAGAAACATGGGACGACTTGCGGGAGTACGACTCGGAGTTGGAGAACCGCGAGCAGATGTGGGAGCGCGCCCAGCGCGTGGCGGAAGAGGTGTGCCGGCGATTTGCAGCTCGAGAAGAAAACAACATCGTGCTCGTCACGCACGGCACTTTCGGTTCGCGATTGGTGTGTGCGCTAACCAGAACCTCGCATCACACACGCTTCACGCACTTTAACGGCGGCATCTCGGTACTGGAATGGGATGAGAATGGGATACTGCGCGTACGGCATACGAACTACGTGGGTCACCTGAGCAAGGACATGATTACGTAAGACGCGAAATGTGTAGCGAGACAAAATAGGGGAAGGCGGGTGAACATCATGAAACGCTCCAGTCTGCTCGTGTTGCTTGTGATAATCGTTCTGGTGGTAGTGGCGGTTGCCTGGTTTGTGCGAGGCAGGTCCACGGGGGAGCTGTTCCTGGCGGCGGCGCGCGGCGATGCAGGTACTGTACGCTCCCTGCTGGATAGGGGCGTCAGTGTCAATGCCCGCGATGAGCATGGCAAAACAGCGCTCATCTGGGCATCGTTGAACGGCTCGTTAGAGGTGGTTAACCTGCTGTTAGAACGTGGGGCAGATGTAAACGCGGCGGACAAGTTTGGCGTTACCGCGCTGATGGTAGCGGCGAACCCCCGCCAGCGAGCGCAAACAGCAGTGTTGCTCGCTTTGCTGGAGAAAGGGGCAAACATCAACGCCAGAGATGTGAACGGCAGGACACCCTTGATGTACGCGCTGTCGGACAATGAGGTAGAGATTGCGAAGATACTGATAGAACGTGGCGCGGACGTGAACGCCACTAACAATTACGGCGAGACGCCCCTTACTCTGGCAGCGATGTTTGGCAATACGGAAGTGATCAGGGCTTTGCTGGATAAGGGAGCAAGGGTGGATGTTAAGACCAACGGCGGAGAAACGCCCCTTGCACTCGCGCGAAAGTTCAACAGGAAAGAAGCAGAACAGCTGTTGTTGAAAGCAGGCGCAAAAGAGTAGGAATATACACGATGGGCGGGCTATCGCCCGCCCCTGCTTTATCTGGGAGGTGGAATGTTCTCCACCGGTTGTCCCTTCGGTGGTACGTACACAGGAGGCATACCCGGTACAGGAGATGCCCAGCCACCCTGAGGCATAGACTCCTGCATTCGCCTCAATTGTTGATGCCATGCCTCCTCCTCTTGCTTCTTGGTGTTGCGCGGCACAATAGGCGTAATGAAGCGATCCACCATGAAAACCAGAAACGCCAGTACCACTACCACCGCCAGGATCACAACGGGAGGCGATACCGTCTGATGCAGTTTATCACTGCTCTGCCCTTTCCGGATTACCTGAGGCATCGTTTCAACCTCCTTTGGGCGGAAGGGGGCGGTGTCCGTTGCGGAAACACCACCCCTGTACCTCAAATTACTGGTGCGACGATGCGGTGTGCTGTCGCATGAGAGTCACCCGCTGCGCCTTCACGTGCCCATCGGCAAACACAAAGTTTGCTACGCCGTTGTGTACGTAGAGCACACGGTCGTTGGAAAGCGGCACGGGCATCACTGTCCCATCGTCGTTGAGTGTGCCGCTGGCGTAGTCCCAGAAGCTACCTACGCCGTCCAACCGCTGGCGCTTAATAGCGCGGTTGGGGTGATAACCTGCGGGGAATCCGCCCTCGGCAGGATACGCCGCTGCCATTCCCGCCATCACCGTCTCGCGCGTGCCCGGATAGTTGTCCATGCTACAACATCCGCCGAACCAGCCGGGTCCTGCGCCAACCAAGCCTTCCATGAACATAATGGTATCCGCAGGGTTGGTAAGCCTGGCGATAGTTGCGCCCTTCGAGCAGCCCCATCCCCACGATTGGCAACCGGGATCCTGTCCACACAGGAAGTCGGGACCGCCTCCAGCTGCTGCAAACGCACTCTCGGGGTTAATCGGGTCGTAGTTCACGTAGCTCTGGTTGATGCCGTAAGTGAGCGATCCCCAGCCGCTGGTGCCGCCAGGTACGGTCAATCGGCTGTCGCCGGTAGGACAGGTGAACACTGCACGGTTGCCCTTGGAGGTGGGGTTGCCCGCGGCGTCATAGTTTGCAGCGCGCCCAGCTTTTACGTATGGATAGATGAGGTCGGGCCAGTACTGACCCCACGGCGTGCCGCTATACGGTGCGCGGAAGTTGGGGTTGATGATGTCGCTGCCTCCGCAACCACGCGCTAAGTTGCTTTTCACCCACATGGGCGAACCGGTCTCGTCGTAGTCTTGGGAGTACATCAGCCAGGCGTTGGCAATCTGCTTCAGATTGCTTACGCAGGTAGCCTGTCGCGCTTTCTCACGAGCTTGCGCGAACACCGGGAACAAAATCGCCGCCAGTATCGCGATAATCGCGATAACCACCAGCAGCTCGATAAGCGTAAAGCCATGTCGCTTCATGTTACACCCTCCTTGAAGTTTTTTTTCAGAAAATAGTGTCATTACGAACCGGGAACCTCGAAGGCGAACCGCTTACCTACAATCTGCGTTTTATGAACGCAACCACCTCCCTTAGCATAGCTAGTTATTACAAATATAT
>JANWYZ010000162.1 GCA_025054895.1 bacterium
TGGAGATGGTCTGCTCCCAAAAAGGTTTTCTGCTAATGCTCCAGAAGCTGGGCGACGACAAGGTAAGAAGCGAGCGTTACGTCCGCTTGTTACAGGAAATGCGTGTCGAAGGGGTCATTGCCGTTCCTCACGTCAGTGGAGTACACAGAGATGAAATCGCGCTGATACAAGAGTGGGGCATCCCCGTGGTTCAGATTGATAACTATGTACCCGGCAGCAATACAGACTATGTAGGCTGCGACAACCGCCTAGGCGCCAAAATGGCAGCCGACCATCTGCTGTCGCTGGGACATGAGCGGTTCGGGATTGTATCCTCCGTTCCGCTGTCGCTCTCCTGTATTGCTGAGCGTATTGAAGCATTCCATCAGGCTGTTGACCAGCGTGGCACCACGACGGTACACGTGATAGCGGCGGAAAAAAGCGAGCACAACGCCTACGAGTTCGGCCGACGAGCAACGCATACCCTGCTCGACCTTCCGCTCCCCCCAACTGCGGTGTTCGCCACGAGCGCTCCGACCGCAGTCGCAGTGCTACGCGCCATCCGGGAGCGAGGACTACGCTGTCCTGAAGATGTTGCTGTCGTCGCATTCGATGACGAGCAATTTGCAGGTTACCTCGAGACAGCACTGACAGCAGTACACTGGCCTGCCTTCGAAATCGGACGCACTGCTTCAGAGCTGCTTATCAGGCGTATCATGAAGGAAGAAACCGAGCCTGTCCGCCACATTCTTCTCAAACCCGTACTGATACACCGAGAGTCAACGCTCGGACGGGGCGTTACTCTTGAAAGCAACCTGAACCATGAACACTCTAAGGAGGTGCATCTGTGACTATCCATTATCAGCCTGCAGACGGGCATGTTGGCGATGTCGTACCCTTTTATTGGGATGGCGTGTATCACGCCTTTTACTTAAAGCGACGTGAGGGCAAGGGAACCAGCTATGGTCATGCCGTATCGCGCGACCTGGTCAACTGGGAAACCTTGCCTGACGCTATTGACGTTGGCGAGGCAGGCGAACCGGACCACGGCAACTGCTTCACAGGTTCTGTAGTCGAGCGAAATGGTGTGTTTCACCTCTTCTATACTGGCCACACCGAGAACAATCATCCGCTTCCTGTAGAGACTATCTGCCATGCTACCTCGCATGACCTCATCCACTGGCGTAAGAACCCGGCAAACCCCATTCTCCTTGCCGATCCGCGCTGGTACGAGCGAGACGATTGGCGCGATCCCTTTGTGTTCTGGAACACAAGCGAAGGCAGGTACTGGATGCTGCTGACAGCGCGCCTTAAAGACTTGTCAACGCCTCGGCGTGGATGCATCGCACTGGCTACATCTGCCGATTTATCCCACTGGCAAATTCACCCACCCCTGTGGTCACCAAATATCGCGTACGCGCTGGAATGCCCAGATACTTTTGAGGCAGAAGGAAGACGGTTCCTGTTGTTCTCGAACGTGGAAACACGCTACAGGTCCTTCCGGAACTGGCAGGAGCCTTTCTCTTATCCGTCGCCGACCGACGCTCTGGATACCCCTCGCTTCTACGCTGCGAAAGCCTTTCACGCGAACGGACGCCACCTGCTTGCCGGATGGGTTAGCTCGAACGAGGGGGAAAGCGACAAAGGGCGATGGGAGTGGGGAGGCACAATGGGTATCGTGCGTGAACTGGTGCCAACTAGCGAAGGACACCTTTGGGTGCGAGTGCCCGAAGAGGTCAAGCGAGCGTTCAAGAACCGGGTTCTGTTGTTGAATGGTAAATCCGGCATGAGGTCTATAGTCGGGAAATGGATTATCGAACCCTCCTCCGTACGGGGCGTCGCCGCGGACGGTATGGCACTGGCAGTCGTACCGCATGTTCCCGCTGACTATCGGCTTGCTGCATCGCTTGTACTGGATACGGAACACAGCGCTGGGTTCCTGTTGCGGTTGTCGGAAGACCTCGGCAGCGGGTATCAGCTGCTGATAGATGCCTGCCGCCAACGCGCTTTGGTGCGCACTTGGGAAACGTGGGGCGATCAACCAACTGTTCTCGAACGACCGGTATCCGTGCGCAGGGGACATCCCATAAAGGTGGAAATATACCTGCTCGGCAGTATTCTGGAGGTGTTTTTCGACGACCGCGTAGCGCTAACCACCCGCGTCCACGATTATCCACGCGGCGGCTTAGGGATGTTTGCTCTGAACGGGAGCGTTGTCATCCAGGAGCTGGAGGTGGCAACACTGTGAACCACCCAAGAAAACTACATTTCCGTCCAGAAGATGGGTATGTGGGGGATGTGCACCCCTTCTTCCATAACGGAAGATACTACATGTTCTATCTTAAGCCCCCCCTTGAGCCCCATCGCAGTGGGATTGCAGGGATGGTTTCTGCTCTGGCCATATCACAGGATTTGTACAACTGGAAGGAGTATCCCGTTTCTCTCCAGCTCCGTCCTGGTTCCGACCGCGCTCGCCTGGCAGACGCACTGGGCGACTGGTGGCTAATCAGTATCGCGCGCTCTCGCGAAAGCGGGCGTTTTTTTGCATTTTATCCACGGGGCAGTGGTATCTGCGCAGCGGTAAGCGACAATCTGCTCGAATGGTACCCGATAGACCAGAATCCGGTACTGCCGCCCAAGTTGGACCTTTACCGTGAATGGCGAGATCCTTTCGTCTTCTACAACATCAGAGAACGCGCCTACTGGATGTTGCTCACGACCAGCATCCGCGGCGAACCGGAATTCGGGGGTGGAGCCATTAGTTATGCCACCTCAACTGATCTGATACACTGGCATTTCAAAGGCACCATATTTCGCCCGGGGAACGTCGGTAGCCCGGAGTGTCCCGAGATGTTCATGATAGGCGACCAATGGTACCTGATTGCAAGCCTTTTAACGCCACGAGGGGTAGGTAAGACCTCGTACTGGTCTTCTGACAACCCTACCGGTCCCTGGCGCGCTTACGTACCTGATAGCTTAGACGGTTGGGATCTGTGCGCAGGTAACACCGTTTACGACGGTAAGAGGCGATTGCTGTTCGGGTGGGTACCGACGTATGGAGGAAGCGAGGAGGCACGCGGGCAACAGTGGGGCGGACACCTTGCTCTCCCGCGTGAGATTTACCGTTTGCCCGACGGTAGTCTAGCTACCAGACTGCCAGATGACCTGTGGCGGCTAATCCGTGGGACGAGAGCCTTTCCCAACGACAGCCGCAAAACCTTCTTAGAGCAAGAAGGACGCTGGAGGGCGTCAGCAGACGGCATCAGCAACCTTAGTCAGCCAGCGACCTTCGCGCTGCCTGTCGATGCTGCCCAGGCGGCTCTGGAGGTGCAAATAACTGTTGGACGCAACCAGGAAGCTGTCGCCGGGATAACTATCATGACGCCTCAACGTGAACCGGCTTTCAACGCGGTTGTGAACTGGAAGGAGTGCAGCTTATCTGTAAAGCGTGCTCGCCCGGGCGGTATTACCTTCAACTCGTTGCCTCTCGCCCGACCACTGCCTCAAACGATTACTATGCGGCTGATTCTTGAGGAAGACATCTTGGAGGTCTTTCTGGATCAACGCTACTCGCTCGTTACTCGTTTGCCCGAAAAACTCGCTCGCTTCGTCTTCGGAGGCTTCGTACAAAATGGCACCGTGCGATTCCACAATTCCCTGATGTACAGCATCGCATGAAAACATTAAACTCGGCTAAATGACCTCTCAAAGATGCCGACTCTTGTGATACCGGAACGTGCCAGCAGTATCAACATGCACACAAGCCACCAGTCAGGGGGCGCCTGAAGACAAAGACCTCGCAAACCCATCAACCACCAAATGAGATTAGACCATCGAGCAACATGTGTTGCATTGCACCCTCAGAGATTCGGTCCAACTGACTACCAGATAGATGGACGTTCACCAACGTAGATGGCGATGCTTCCAGGGCAGAATTCCCCTGCTACTCCACCAATCTACCCTGTGACAACCGCACCGAAAAGCGGTACAATAGGTAGGAAAGGCGAGGATACCAGACTAAAACCTGTGCCGGAACAGGGTGCGGCGAACAGCAACACACCGCTGAGCCACGAGTGACTTCAAGAGGTCTGTGCCATGCTGGTCAAACGTATTATTCCCTGTCTGGACGTAAAGGGCGGCAGGGTCGTCAAAGGCGTGAACTTCGTGAACCTGCGCGATGCAGGCGACCCGGTGGAGCTGGGCGCACTGTACGACGCGCAGGGCGCGGATGAGCTGGTATTCCTGGACATTACCGCCAGCCACGAGCAACGCGACATCGTGGCGGAAATGGCGGCGCGCGTGGCGGAGCAGGTGTTCATCCCCTTCACTGTGGGAGGCGGTATCCGCACTGTGGAAGACTTCCGACGCATCCTGAAGGCAGGTGCGGACAAGATCAGCATCAACACCGCCGCGGTACAGAACCCAGACCTGATTCGCGAAGCGTCGGAGCGGTTCGGCAGCCAGTGCGTGGTAGTGGCGATAGACCCACGGCGAGTGGGCACGAAACCTGACGGCGCGCCCCGTTGGGAGGTGTATACCCACGGTGGGCGCAAGCCAACTGGGCTGGACGCCATCGAGTGGGCGCAACAGGTGGAGGCGTTGGGGGCGGGCGAAATCCTGTTGACCAGCATGGACCGCGACGGCACACAAATCGGCTATGATATCGAACTCACGCGGGCGGTGGCGCAGGCAGTCAACATCCCCGTGATTGCTTCTGGCGGCGCAGGCAAGCCCGAACATCTGTACGACGCCCTTACCGAAGGTATGGCAGACGCCGCTCTGGTTGCCAGCATCGTACATGACGGACACTACACGATTCCGGAGCTCAAGCGATACCTGCATGAGCGAGGCGTGCCTGTGAGATTGACATAGCAAAACCCATGTCCACGCAGACCGTTTCACCCAGCCTGTTGCACTATGTACAATACCCTGCCCAGCCTTTAGCAGAGCGCGTGTGGGTAGGGGTAAAGCGGCACGCCGTCTCGCTGATGCTGGACGAGCGCGAGGTGTACACCTTTGACCCCACGGGCAGGCTCTGGATGACATACGTGGACGGGGTCAACTATAAACGCGGGCTGGACGGACGCATGGTGTGCAAATGGGCAACGCCCGACGGCGCCAGACGCCTGCGTCGGTTGAACAGTGAAGAGGCGGATAGCATCCTGCGCTGGACGCACCAGATGGCGATACAGGCGTTGAACCTTTTTCCGTCAGACGGCGACCCCGTCTGCAGAGATGCGCTGGAGAGAGCCTGCCAGTGGGATGTGGAAGCGCACCACCGCGACGCGCAGCGATTCCTGCAGGCGTACAAACCCGTCAGCATCCTCCCGCCCGACCAGTACCTCGCGCTGGTATTGCAGGTTACCGAAGGATGTCACTGGAACCGCTGTACGTTTTGCGACTTCTACCGTGACAGGCGTTTCGCCATTAAGACGCCGCAACAGTTGCGCGAGCACATCGCCCGGGTACAGGAGTACTTCGGCGACACCCTGCGCCTGCGCAACCGCATCTTCCTTGCCGACGCCAACGCGCTGGTGGCTCCACAGAGGATGCTGGTTCCACTGCTGGAGATGATTCACGAGGCGTTTCCCATAGAACCCAACGACCTCTCGCCGAGCGACCTGCAGCAATGGCGTGAGCAACATCCCGTGCGCCTGCGGGGGATGTACTCCTTTGTCGACGCCTTCACAGGTTATCGCAAAAGCGTTGCGGAGTGGCGCGAGCTACAACAACTGGGAATACGACGGGTGTATATCGGCGTAGAAACGGGCTGTGAAGAGCTGTTGCGCTTCCTGCGCAAGCCGCAGACAAATGCGGAAGTACTGCAGCTGGTGGGCGCGCTTAAAGAAGCCGGTATAGCCGTGGGTGTCATTATCTTACTCGGAGCGGGAGGGCACAGCTATACAAGGCAACACGCGGCAGAAACATCCGCCCTGCTCAACCAAATGCCCTGGAGCGCGGGGGATATACTGTACTTCTCGGAGCTGATAGAGCCGTTTGCGGGCGAGTACACGCATCTGGCGCAAGAGGCAGGGATTCAACCCCTCTCGCCCGAACAGATGCACGAGCAACGACGAGAGATAGAAGCCCTATTACGTTTGCCACGCGGCGTGCAACGCGCCACGTACGACATTCGGGAGTTCGTATACTGAAACGGGTACAATGGGAGCATCACCCGATGGCACGCGCATCCTGCGCGTGAAGCACGGGCGGGACGCCCGTGCCACAGTGAGAGGGTTGCGCTTATTCACTCAAAACTGAAGAAAGGGACTCAAAAGCATGTTTCGCGCTTTACCATCGCTGCGCTTTGTGATACCGGTTATTCTGCTTATCGCGCTGTGGTTCATCGGAAGCCATCTGTTCACGCGGTGGCAGTTGCAGCGCATCGAAGAGGCGCCTTTGCAACGGTCGCACGTGATGTTCATCGCCCTGCCCGATGATTTAACAGCCATCGTGGCGAACAAGACAGTGTACGTATACCGCAAGGGGGACGTGCAGGCGAGGTCTTTCGCGGCTGGGGAAGAACCCGCTATCCGTCCGGGCGCGAAGGCGATTATGGTGGAGCAGCTGTTAGAGCGCGCGCCCATCGTGTTGACCGAGGTGCAGTTCAGCAGGGATGCCGAGCTGCGTACCGCTCCTGCTCCGCCACCATTAACTGGCGACTATGGCATCGTGAAGGTACGATTGACAGACGAAGGCAGGCGCAGGCTATGGAAGTTCTCCGCGAAGAACGTGGGACGGACGCTGGTGATTGCAGTTGGAGACCGCTACGTGGCGCGGGTAGAGATTGAGGCGCCGCTCAATATCGCCGAGTTCGAAATCCAGCCGATATGGCATGTGGAGAGCGCACGCCTGTTGCAGGAGGCGTTGAACGCGCCGAGGGCGCAACAGAACGCATCGTGAGGGGGGTGTGAACCATGAATGTAGCCCCTGTGCTCAAACACCGGGTGTACTACCCCGACACGGACGGGCAACCCATAGCAGAAAACACGGTGCAGTACGAGTGTATCGTCACACTCAAGGGTAATCTGGATCTGCTATTTACCGACGACCCGCAGGTGTTCGTGGCTGGCGACCTGCTGTGGTATCCAGTGGAGGGCAGACCCGATGTC
>JANWYZ010000163.1 GCA_025054895.1 bacterium
CCCCCTTTCCGTCCATTTTGGGTTTTGTGCTACCCTGTCTACACGTTAACATGTCTTCTGCTCACTTGTCAATACCTTTTGCGCCCGTAAACCGCACACATTTTTGCAATGGCGTCTGCCAAGTCTCCACTCAGATGTTCTCTATGGCATCGCCATTGCCAGTTGCCCTCTTCCCGCCCCGGCGTGTTCATTCTCGCCTCGCTGCCCAATCCCAGCCAATCCTGCAGCGGGATAACTGCTATCCGCGCTACCGACGCATAAGCGAGCCGGATCATTTCCCAATGGGGGCTGGTATCCTCCCGCCCAATGTAGTCCACAATCCGCCGCTTCTCTTCTTCGCCCAAGCCCGCGTACCAGCCCACCAACGTGTCGTTATCGTGCGTACCGGTGTACACCACTGTGTCCGGTTCGTAGTTGTATGGCAGATAAGGGTTGTCGGGGTTGCCGTCAAAAGCAAACTGTAGCACTCGCATACCAGGGAAGCCCATCCCTTTGCGCAAACGCACCACATCAGGAGTGATAGTGCCCAAATCCTCCGCCACGATAGGCAGGTCGCCCAACTCTCGCCTCAGCGTATGAAAGAGGCTCCTGCCCGGCACGCGCACCCATTTGCCATTCTCTGCCGTAGGCTCCGCGGCGGGTACGCGCCAGTACGCCGCGAAACCGCGAAAGTGGTCTACCCGAACAAGGTCCACCAGCCGTAGTAGCCAGCGGAATCTCTCCACCCACCAGCGGTAGCCGTCCCGCCTCAATACACCCCAGCGATAGACAGGATTTCCCCACCGTTGCCCCGTCGGGCTGAAGTAGTCGGGAGGTACGCCTGCCACAAACGTTGGGTGTCCTTCAGCGTCCAGATAGAACATCTCTGGACGCGCCCACACGTCTGCGCTGTCATGCGCCACAAAGATGGGCATGTCGCCCATGATGCGGATTCCACGCTCGTTGGCATATCGTTTCAGGTTTAGCCACTGCGAGACAAAACGGTGTTGAACGAACGCATGAAACTGTACCTCATCTGCCAGCTGTTGCCGGGCGCGCTGTAGAGCTTCCGGCTTGCGCTCAACAAGGTCTTTATCCCACTCCGTCCACGCCCTGCCCTCGTACACGCTTTTCAAAGCCATAAACAGGGCGAAATCTTCCAGCCACGATCCCTGTTCGGTGCGGAAAGCCTGTAACCTGTGGCGTTCTGCGTCATCCGCGCACGCTTTCCACCGCTCGTATGCACGGCGCAGGAACGCCATCTTACACGGGATGACCGCGCCATAGTCGACGCGCTCCGCAGGCAACTCCGGGTACTCAGCGAGATTCTGCTCCGTCAGCAGACCTTCGTCGTGTAATCGTTGCAGGCTAATCAGGAGCGGGTTTCCAGCAAAGGCAGAGAAAGCAGCGTATGGAGAATCGGCGAAGCCCGTCGGACCCAGAGGCAGCACCTGCCAGACGCCCTGTCCTGCTCGAGCCAACCAGTCTACAAATTGATACGCCTCATCCCCCAGTTCGCCGATTCCGTACGCACCGGGCAACGAGGTAGGATGCAACAAGATACCTGCGCATCGTTCAGTAAGGTTCATACTTTGCCAGTTCGTCAGTTGCTGACCTTCTCCTGCATGCTGTGCTATAATACGGGGGGAAAGCAGGCATGACGAGACCTGAGCAGTGGCAAACCTATATAGAAACCCTGCGCCAGCGTGACCATGCCGACAAAGAGCGTATCCAGAGACGCTATGAACGGGCATGGTGCCTGGTTGGGCAGGCGGCGGAGGTGCTCCGGCGGGACTTCGGCGCGACGCGCGTGGTGGTGTTCGGCTCGCTGTTACGCCCCAGCACGTTCGGCGAGCAATCGGATGTAGACCTCGCAGCGTGGGGCATTCAGCCACAGGATACCCTCCGTGCCATGAGCGCAGTGGCTTATCTGGACGAGCAGATTGAGGTGAATCTGGTAGACGTGAATACCTGCAAGCCCAGCGTACTGCAGGTTATTGCAAGCGAGGGGGTGGACGTATGAGCCACGATGACTACAGAGTGCTTGCCGCCCGCATCCGGGCTGAGCTGGAAGATGTTGAGAGAGTCGTTGGCAAAGCAGAACGTGCCGTCTCGCTTGTTCGTCAGCACCCAGGGGAAGACATCTACGTGGACGCAGCCGCCCACAACCTGCACGACTTCTACAGTGCGCTGGAGCGTCTGTTCCTCCAGATTGCCAAGGTGGTAGACCGTTCTGTCCCAACTGGGGAGCGATGGCATCGCGACCTGTTAGAGCAGATGCGGTTACCCATGTCCACCGTCCGCCCAGCTATCCTCGACGCAGGCATGGTAGCGCAGCTGGACGAATATTTACGTTTTCGACATGTGGTGCGCAACGTCTACTCTTTCCAAGTAGACCCGCAGCGCGTAGTGCAGCTGGTCGATGGGATGCGCGCTCTTTTCTGGGGTGTTGCTGAACAGCTCAGACAGTTCGCGCAGATGCTGGAGCACTGGAGCAGTGAGGCGCAGCGCGGCTGATTTCTTTACCCCTGACTGGGTGAAACACGCGGTCTTTTACCAGATTTTTCCCGACCGCTTCGCCAACGGCGACCCGTCCAACGACCCCGCTAACGTACAGCCATGGGGCGCACCGCCTACACCATACAACTTCATGGGAGGCGACCTGCGGGGCATTCTGCAGAAGTTGGACTACCTGCAGGATTTAGGAATTACCGCCATCTATCTCAATCCCATCTTCCAGTCCACTTCCAACCACCGCTACAACACCTACGATTACTATCGCATCGACCCCAAGCTTGGCACGATGGAAGACTTCCAGACCCTGCTGAGGGAGATGCACCGTCGCGGAATGCGCGTCATTCTGGATGGAGTGTTTAACCACTGTGGGCGAGGGTTCTACCCGTTCCACGACGTGGTAGAAAACGGCGAATACTCGCCGTACGTGGGGTGGTTTCACATCAAGAAGTTTCCCATCCACCCCTACGACGGACGCAAAAGAGCGAACTATGAAAGCTGGTGGGGCATTCGCTCCTTGCCCAAGTTCAACACCGATAACCCGCAGGTACGCCAGTTCCTGCTGGATGTAGCACGGTACTGGATCGAGCAAGGCGCGGATGGCTGGAGGCTGGACGTGCCCAACGAAATCGATGATGACACCTTCTGGCGCGAGTTCAGGCAGGTGGTCAAATCCGCCAATCCTGATGCCTACATCGTGGGCGAAATCTGGAAAGACGCAAAGCGGTGGCTACAGGGCGACCAGTTCGATGCGGTAATGAATTATCCATTGCGCGACCTGTGCGTGGAGTTTGTCGCGAAGAGGACGATACGCGCGCCGGAGTTTGCCAACAAGTTGCTCCGCCTGTTTCGCCGGTATCCCGCAGAATCCACCTACGCACAACTGAATCTGCTGGGCAGCCATGATACCCCTCGCTGGTTGACGGTGTGCGGAGAAGACGTGCGCCGTGCGATGCTGGGCTATACGCTGCTGTTCACCCTGCCCGGCGCGCCCTGTATCTACTACGGCGACGAAATCGGCATGACAGGCGAGGCAGACCCGCATTGTCGCGCCTGCTTCGCCTGGGATCGACGTCGGTGGAACCGTCGCCTGCATCAGCATATCCGCCAGATGATAGCCCTGCGTCAGAGCAGCACCGCGTGGCGTACGGGACAAATCAACGTGCTTCTCGCGCAGGGGGATGCGCTGGCGTACGCGCGCTGGGACGATGCCGACACATTCATCGTGCTGGTCAACAATGGCAACCGTGCATGGAGGGATTTCCTTCCCCTGCGCAAGAGCAAATTATCGCATATCGCTCTCCTGCAGGATGTTCGGAACAAAGCGGCGTATCCGGTAGAGAACAAACGTGTGCAACTCACTGTACCAGCGTCTTCATGGGTTATTTTGCGAGCGGTGAGAGAGTAAAGAAACGGAAGGCGCGTGCTGTCAGCGCCCTTGCGGACTGGGTGTAGCGTGTTCATCCAGCGGCTTACAGAAGGGAAGGCTCCAGGCTGGGTACAACGTGCGTCAGGGAGGAGAGGATGCGGGTGCTCACTGTGCTCATTGCGCTCGGAACGATAGGCGCGACGACTGCGCAAGCTCAGCCGTTTACTATCGCCATACGGGGTACGCCACGTTGCGTGATCGCGGTTGCTGAGAAAACCACACCAGAGGTAAAGTCCACCATCGCCGTCCAACTGGCGCAGAACCTGCAACAAGTGTACCGCGGTGCCGCTATCCCTGTGCGAAGTCTGCCTGTGCAGCAAGCCGCCATCGTCATAGGCACGGCAAACGATTTTCCCGATGTGGCAAAACGATATAGACTGGCGGAGCTGGGCACCGAGGGGTACCTCATCCGCTCGGAGCCGAATCGCCTGTGGTTGCTGGCAAATACAGTACAGGGGTTGCAGCACGCCGTGTATGGACTGCTGCACGAAATCGGTTGCCGATGGTACTTCGCCGACCCCGTCTGGGCAGTAATCCCTTACAAGCCCACTCTGAGAGTGAACCTGAACCAGCGCGAACAACCCGCCTTCAAGGATCGGGTGATATGGTACACCTGGGGTGCGCCCACACAAACCCTGTGGAACCATTACCACGCCTGGTTCAAAAGCAACCGACAGGGCGGACACTTTAAGGTGAACGCGGGCCACGCTTACGAGGTGTACATCCCCTACAGCGAGTTCGAAAAGCATCCTGAATGGTTCGGGCTAGTAGGGGGCAAACGCCAGCCGATGCAGCTGTGCGTGAGCAACCCGGAGGTGCAACAGCGCGTGATAGACGGTGTGCTGCAGTTTTTCGAGCGCAATCCAGACCAGCAGATGGCTTCAGTAGAGCCCAACGACGGAGGAGGTTACTGTGAGTGCGAAGGCTGCAAAGCCATTGGCACACCCAGCGACCAGGCGTTTTACCTTGCCAACGTTGTGGCGAAGGCTGTGCGCACCCGCTATCCCGAGAAATGGGTGGGTTTGCTTTCCTACGCCTTCCACAGTGAACCGCCTCGCTTCCGGATAGAGAATGGCGTCTACGTGCAGGTGACTACTGGCTTTCGGTATACCACACTGAGCTTTGAAGAGCAGGTGAACCGGATACGCAACCTGGGTGCAGATGTTGGCTTGTACGACTATTTCAACGTGCCCGAATGGTCATGGGACCTGCCCGGCGCGTCGCAGGCGGCGAGGTTCTACGCTCTTGCAGAGAGTATCAAGAGGTATCACCAGCTGGGGCTGAACACCGTCAGTGCGCAGGCGTCGCTAGACTGGATAACCAGCGGGCCGGGCTACTGGATAGCCGCGCAACTGATGTGGAACCCGGAACTGGACGCCAAAGCGCTGGCTGAGGATTTCTTCCAGAAAGCTTTTGGAGCCTCCGCGAAGCCGATGAAGCGGTTGTACACTCGATGGGCGCGCGGCGAACGCTTTTCGCCGCGCGGGTTGAAGCTGGCGTTGCTTGATTTACAACAAGCGTACCGGCTGAACAAAGACCCGCAGGTACAGGCAAGGCTGAACCAGGTGGCAGTGTACTTGCACTGGCTGCGGCTCTGGATGGAGTACGACCGTGTGGCGCGATGGGACGAGTTTGGCAAGCTGACTTCTCCGCCGGATGAGGTGCTGCAACGCGCCCGCGATCTTGTGCGCTACACAACACGCATTACCGACCTTGGCATAGTGCATTCGTACTTCCACATGTCCACAGGTTGGTTCCGCTACCGGTTCGCTGCGCTGGAGAAGATACAGGGCTTCGCGTGGGAGCAGGCAGAAGCATGGAAGAAGGAGAGCGTAGCGCCTCTACAGCCAGACGAGATACAGCGTGATTTCGAAGACGACCTGCGCCGACTGAGCGAGCTGGTTCCTGTTGCTGTGGAGATAGAAGGTAAACAGTTTGCAGGCGAACTGGTACCGCTGGCGGAGCGGTTGCCGAAAGCGGTGCAGGCATGGGGCAATGTGGCGCGTTCTCCCCTTTTTGTGGAAAGCGGTTTACATGTTTTTATCGGACGAAGCAACGAAATGCTACGCCTGACGTATACTCCCTTCGACAGCGGGCACACTATCGATTGTCACTGGAAGCTGCAGAGATATAACGGACAAAGCGTCGCGCGAGGCGTCCTGCGCGCGGAGCGAGGGCAACCCGCTACCCTGCAAGTGAAGCTGGGCGAAGAAGGCGTGTACGCTCTGGACGCTGGTACTGACTACTGGAAAGCCGCGCAACTGGAGTTTGAGCGTCGTCCTCTCTCCGTATGGTGCGGGCGAGCTGACCAACAGGCAAAGCCTCCACTCTGCCTGTGGCTTCCACGTCTCGACCAGCCGCTGTATTTCTACGTACCCAAAGGTACACGTCATTTCGTGATAGGCATTGTACAGGGCGGATTTCCGCAGAGCACCATCGAGTTGAAACTTGCCGACGGTACCATCGTTCGGCGTGAGCATATCCTCTCCGGCGACCAGCTATCCATCATCATCGACGAGGACAAGAGGCAGTACGGCGAGCTTGCCGAAATGCCGAAGCAGGCGGTTTTACCCTCCCAACAGCTTTCCATCGTGGTACCGAGGGGAGCAGACGGTCAAATATGGGCGTTGTCGTTGAGCAGCCTGCGATGTGTGGTGGAGCTGTATGACGTACCGCCGTTTCTGGCGCGTCATCCGGCAGAATTACTTGTGCCAGAAGACAGCCTGTAAGAAAACCAGCAAGCATCTCGCCATGCTGACTACACTTTGAAGCGGATAAACATTACATCTCCATCCTGCACGGGGTATTCTTTGTGCTCCAGACGAATGGCGCCCGCATGTTTGGCGTTCTCCCATGAGCCGTGTTGTTCCATCTGCGTCCAGGAGAGTACCTCTGCTCGGATAAAACCCCGCGCCATGTCGGAGTGAATGCGCCCCGCAGCTTCCAGAGCGGTGGAACCTCGCGGTAGCGTCCACGCACGCACCTCGTTTTCGTTGAAGGTAAAGAAGGTGATTAACCCCAGCGCGTCGTACACTTCATGCACGACACGCAGCCGAGCCGGCTCCTCGATGCCCATTGCCTGCAGGAACTCTGGCTCCTCTTCAGGTGATAGCTGCGTAATTTCCCACTCGATCTCC
>JANWYZ010000164.1 GCA_025054895.1 bacterium
GGATAGGAAGCGGTTGCTCCTCTGTCATTCTGAGCGCATCGCTCCCCGACGGCTCGGCGGGAGCCTCGCCCTCCAATAGCAGGCGGTTTTTTAACCCCAGGACCGCGCTGGATGTGTTATGCTTTTGCGCTACTTCTTGTTCGCAGAAGAGGCTTTCTCCTTCTCCGGGGAGGGGGTCAGCACTTCTACCTTGCCTCTGGTGACATCTATCTCATTACGATAGGTAGCGTAGGCGACGCGCTTTTCCACTGCGAACTTGCCTGTCACACGCACCTTGTCGCCTTCTTTCACCGTCGCTTTGCCGTAGCTGAACACGCTGATCACTTGCTTACCTTCGCCTATCTTGAAGGTATAGTAGGGGTTGCCCTTTCGACTCACCTTTTCCTTCAGGTCGCGCACCACCCCCACCAGCACCACCTGCTTACCATCGTACTTCTTACCGTCGTTCAGCAGAGCCTGTACGGTGACCTGTTCCTGCGCATTTGCCGCCGCAAAGAGCACCCAGAGCAAGGCGACGACCGTTTTGACTACTCGCACGATGGAGTCCTCCTTTCCCTTACTACGTTCTGCTCGGGATGCGGTCTATCACCTGATTAACCTGTCCACGTCGCTTCCTGATTTCGAAGGCGTCGAACAGCTTTCCTGCGGCGGTGTACGACTCAAAAAGCAACCTGTCGCCATCCACATGCACGATGTGGTAGAACTGCGTATCCTGCGCCCAGCGGCGCATCCAGGGTTGCTGGTTCAGTTTATACATCTTCGGTCCTGTGACCGAGTTAACATACACGGTGCCTCCTTGCTGGGGCACGCTGCGTGCGTAGGTATGATCGTGCCCGCTGAGCACGAGGTCTACGCGATACCTGTCCAGTATCGGCTTCAAGAGCGCACGCAGCTGGGGGTTATCCCGCCCCTGCGCCGAAGAGAAGACGGGAAAGTGGAAAGTGACAATCGTCCAGTGGTTGGGATTATCTTCCAGCACACGTTCCAGCCACTGCGCCTGCCTCTGCAGATGCTCCATGCAGTTCAGCGAGATGATGCGCACCCCTTGAAAGTCTACGTAGTAGTTGCTTTCTTTCAGCGCAGGGATTCCGTTTTCGGGCAGGGTGAACTGTGCTCGCCAGTGGGTGGTGAGAAAACGCTTGTCTTCGGCGTCGCGCACGTATTCGTGGTTGCCGGGGGTGGGGATACTGGGAACCGACGCCGCCATCCAGTCCATCATCGCAAACCATTCCGCCCATTCGACGTCGCGCTCGCCGCGGTTCACCAGATCGCCAGCATGTATGACGAATCGGATATCAGGATGCTTCAAGAAAGCCTGGCGCACCACGCGCAGACAGGCGTTGCGGATATCGTTCTGCGCGTCGCCGAGGAAAAGAAATGTAAACGGCTGCGGGCGGTCGCTGGCAGTGCGAAACTGAATCCACTCGCTCCAGTGTACACCGTCACCCACGCGGTAGGCGTACAGCGTATCGGGTTTCAGGCGGCGAAAGGTCACCGAATGGTAATGCGCCACCCCCTGGTCGGTCTGCAGAGGGGTGGTCCGCGCCTCCTGCGTTTGCGCTGCCTGGTGAAAATCAGGACGATCCCCGGCGAGGGCGATCTGGGCAACCGCTTTACGGACGCTGGTGTCCGTACGCCATGTGACCGACTGAGTGGTCGCCGGGTTATCCGACCAGGTGAGGATGATACGGTCGGGATAGGCAGAGGGCTGTATGCACGGCAGTGGTGATGGCTGGGGCGAGGTTTGTTGTTGCTGCACTCCAGAGCGCACGCTTAGCCCCAAAGAGAGTGTTGCCAGCAATACTGTAACGGTCATGCCTGCACGTAGCAGGGCAAAACGCTGATGCATTTTCGCCTCCTCCGAACGGGATGTCCTATTATGACAAAAACGGGATGCTTCGCTTGCGCTCAGCATGACAGTCCTGGAGGGTCGCGCTCCGTCGCGACCCGAAGATGTTCTGATGGGGCATGGGCATCTTGCCCATGAACCACGCGCAAGATGCGCGTGCTACTGAAAGGTCGCGCTCCGTCGCGACCACGCAAACCCGACGGTTCAGCAGGAGCCTCGCCCCAATTCCTTATGTCATTCTGAGCGCTATCTTTTGGTGATAGCTACACTCCATTTTAACTGGACCGATTGTTTCAGTCAACAGGCTTGACAGCTATGCTCTCTATAAGGCACACTATGGGTAAGCAACAGAAAAAGGTGATCCCATCTCGTGCGCGACAATCCGGTCGTCAGTATCATCATTCCGGCGTACAATGAAGCCGACTCTATCGTGCAGGCGATTGAGCGTGTGCGGGCGGTACCTCTGCGGAAGGAGATCCTTGTGGTGGACGACGGTTCCACCGACGAAACCCCCGCCTTGCTGGCGCAACAACCCGATGTGGTGGTGCTTCGGCATGAACGGAATATGGGTAAGGGCATGGCCATACGCACCGCCATCGCACATGCTACGGGCGACATTATCATCATCCAGGACGCCGATCTCGAATACGACCCAATGGACATCCCTCGTGTGGTGGCTCCCATCGCCGAAGGCAAGGCGCAGGTAGTATACGGTTCTCGTTTCCTCACCGCCAAACGCCCAAAAGGGATGCGTTTGCCTAACTGGCTGATTAATCGTCTGCTGGCGATGATGGTACGCTGGCTCTACTGGCATCCATTGACCGACGAAGCCACCTGCTACAAAGCCTTCCGCGCCGACCTGCTCAAAAGCGTGCCTCTCACCTGCCAGCGGTTTGAATTTTGTCCCGAGGTAACCGCCAAGGTTATCCGACGCGGGGTGAAGATTTGTGAGGTACCTATTTCCTACGAGGCGCGCACCACCCTGCAGGGCAAGAAAATCCGCTGGTGGGACGGAGTGGAAGCGATATGGACACTGCTCAAGTGGCGGTGGAAGCGGTTCTGAATACTGAATCATGGAGGCAAAGGAGACCCGGCATGAAGCAAGCTATCATTCTCGCGGCGGGGGGCGGTACCCGCATTTGGCCCTACAACGAGGTGCGCAACAAGTGCGCTACGCCGGTGGCGAATGAACCCGCAATACGCCGACTGGCGAAGCAGCTGCGCGAAGCAGGTATCCGCAACGTGGCGGTTGTAGTGGGAGTGCACGCAGGCTCCGTTCGCGCCGCCCTGTACGGGATAGATGGACTGGAGATAGCGTTTGTCACCGTACAAGGCACTCCCGGTACTGCAGCTGGCGTGCAGGCGGCTTTAAGTGTGCTGGATACTTGCCAGCCGTTTGTAGCGCTTCATGGGGATATCGTCACCACTCAGGCGACGGTGAGCCGCTTTCTGGAGTCTGCGAGAAGGGATGAGGCAGTGACAGTGGCGCTCGTGCAGCCCATCGTGCCGCCCGAACGCCGAATCGACTGGCTGGGCGCAGAGGTGAAGGAGGGGCGCATTGAGTACGTGGAAGGTCACAGCCGCGATTGTGAGCACCGATTGTGTGGCATGTACGCCTTTTCACCCAAAGCCATCCCCGCCATCCACAGCAACCCGGGCATCATGACGCACGTGCCAGTGGGTGGTATGCCCCCGGTGGAGGCGGAGCTGGCACAAAGCGTACAGACGCTGATAGATGCTGGCGAAGAAGTGCGGGCGGTGGAGGTGGAAGGCTTCCTGGTAGATATGGACAAACCCTGGCACATTCTGGAGGCGAATCGTCGTGTGCTGGATGAGATGAGCCGGAATCTGTCGGGAAGTAGCGTACATCCTGCGGCGCGCGTTCATGATGGCGCAGAGATAAAGGGGTTCGTGGTGCTGGACGAGGGCAGCGAAATCGGCAACCGCGTCGTGATCGAGGGCAACGTGTTCATTGGCAAACACACGCGAGTGGTGAATGGTGCGATTGTGGGCAAAGCGGTAGCTATTGGCAGCCACACGCGCATCAGCGATTACTGTTTGATAGGCGCATACAGTGTGGTGGGCAACCGCTGTATCGTAGGGCACGGCGCAGAGCTGGACGGCGTGATGTTCGACGGCGCGTACCTCTACCACTACTGCGAGATATCGGGAGTGGTAGGGCAGTCAGTAGATATCGGTGCGGCGACAGTGTGCGGTACACTGCGCTTCGACGATGCGGAAACCATCCATCACGTCAAGGGCAGGCGCGAGTTCCCCACACATGGCGCGGACGCCACCTACTTTGGTGACTTCAGCCGCACCGGCGTGAACGTGATTACGCAGCCCGGCGTCAAAATCGGGGCGTACACCTGCATCGGACCGGGCGTGGTCGTGTACGAGGACGTGCCGAGCCGCAAGCTGGTGCTGCTCAAACAGCAACTGGTAGAAAAGGACTGGGGACCGGAGCGATACGGCTGGTAGCATCCTAACGCAGGCGATGCTCTTTGAAGAAGCGCACGATATGCTCCGTCGCTCCCGAAGGCCAGATATGTCCACCATCATGGGCATAGAAAACTACGTGGTTATCGTCTTTCACTGGCAAATAGGTCACGTAACCTTTCGCCCACTCCTTTTCTTCGTTGCCACAACCGTTAAGGCGGCGCAGCAAATCGCGGGTGCGCTCCGCCGTGCGGAAAGAGACGGTCGAGTCCGCCTTGCCGTTTATCATGAGCACAGGACGGGGTGTTCGAGCGCGCCACAAGAAGGATGCTCCCGTTCCAGCTACCGGCGCAAAGGCAGCGAATGGCTGCGGTCGTTCCGTAAGCAACACGAAGCAGAAACGCGCTCCGTTAGACATTCCGCAGGCATACACCCGTTTTTCGTCTACTCGATGACGCGACTTTATCTGTGTCAAAAGCGCATCCACAAACTTCAGGTCACGGTCCTCGTACTCACCTGGGTAATGCTGCCAACCGGGGCCGTAGCGCAGCAGACGGCGGCTCTGCACAGTCAGCCCCTGTGGGTAGGCCACTATCGCCTCTTTCCACGCCGTATGCAGGCTGTACTTCCGCGAAGCGGCGTGAGCGCTGCCTGAGAAACCGTGGAACACCAGCACCAGCGGCGAGGGTTGTCGCTGCGATTCTGTGCCAGCGTATACCAGCGCGGTACGTTGAACGCCCTCCACCTGCAACGTGAGATTCTCAGCTTGCTGGAACATGTAGTTTGCCTCCTACTCTACAGACGTTGGAGAGCGGTTAATGTTCACAATCATCCTCCTGATCAGGGCGGCGAGAAGCCATACAGTGTTCAGCACAACCAGTATCGCCCATGCAACAGAGAAGAGGGAGACCACCTTCTCTTCTGGTATCAAAAGCTGAGAACTCCATGTACCGGGAACCGGTGTTTGGGAGTAACCCTGCAAGTCGTACCGGGTTATCCACCGCGTGTTCGTCCATCGGTCGCGTTTCCAGTAGATGACCGTGGGGGGGAAATCGGTTTGTCGGTAGGTGGCTTCCGTTTGCCAGCGGGTAACAGAGGCGATAAAAAGGAACAACAGGACAGCTGCGGGCACACGCCAATCCAGTAAACCTTTCATCTGCTTTACCTCGCGCTACAGGTATACACAGGAAAAGCGGCTGCCGGGAAAGCAGCCGCTCCGTTTGGGAAAGACAGTACTAGTCTTCCAACCCCACTTCGCCAGCTCGTCTGCCGGCAAGTCCACCAAGCCCCCCGGCGCCTCCGCCGCCTGGTGGCGTCCCTGAGGGAGCGCTGGCCGCCGGCCCGGGCATTGGTCCGGTAGAGGGTGCGCCCATTCCCGACATCGGAGGACCGCCTGCACCCGGAGGCATGCCTGGCGGCATACCGTACGCTCCGTAGGGACCGGATGGGGCACCGTAGGGCATTCCTGCACCATACGGGCCGCCCCCGTACGGACCGCCGTAAGGGCCTCCGCCGAACGAAGGCGCTCCACCTGATGCGCCGGTGGATGCGCTGGTGTAGGAAGGCGATACCGGCTGTGGCATCCGGTTATTGCCAATTACGACGAACACCACCACCAGCACAATGCCTAACGCGATGGTGCCCAGAGTGATGGGGTCGAGCTCAAACCCCTTTTTGGAACTTCGCATCGGGAGACCTCCCCTTCTGGTCAACGGTAATACCGTCTTCTAGTAGCATGTTATCTTGAAGAGCAGGCGTTTGTCAAGGGGCGCACAACCGTGCGCCCCTGCTCCTTCTATTCATCACCGACCATGCCGAAGTTGCGTACGAGGATGCCGAAGTCAAACAGCGTCACCTCTTCGTCTCCGTCCAGGTCGGCGTTGGGGTTCCAGTTGTCGTCGCCGGGCACACTGCCGAACGCGACAACCAGCTGTCCGAAGTCGAACAGCGTCACCTCGTTGTCGCCATCCACGTCGCCGTTCACCAGCGAGACGCTGACGCCCAGCACGTCGGACGACACGACCTCCACCGTGACCACCCGACGCAGCCAGTGGCTCGCCTTGAAGGCGAACTGGTATGTGCCCAGCGCGAGGTTGCTCAGCGTATACCTACCCTGCGCGTCCAGCGTGAGCACGTCGGTGCGCACCAAGCTGCCGTCCCGGCGTATCTCCACCGTCACAGGCACGCGCGCGATGTCGCCCTGATAGTCCTGCAACTCCACCTGACCGCTGACGGAGTAGGTGCGTGCCCCGCCCGTGAAGTGCAGGATTTGCGAGCAAAATTTTGAAAACTTCTGCGGGAGTACACCATCGGTTTGTAAATTTGGGATAGCCTTCCTAATGGCCTCTATGGAGATGGAGGACGATGTTCAAACAGGTCAGCCTGCGCAGGTTTTTGGAATCCGCGCAGGCGGATTTCACTTTCCTATAGCCCCCGACTTCAGTCGGGGGTCAAACCATAACGCCGCGTTTCGCCCCCCATTGAAATGGGGGGCTATGAAAAAGAAAAAAACCTGCCTGCGCAGGTTTCCCAATCCGCAAAGGTGGATGTCCCCCTCCCTCATAGCCCCCGACTTCAGTCGGGTGAGAGATCGCCCTATTTCCAAAATCGCCACGTGACGAGGAAACAGTACTGCACCAGCCGTGAACCTTCTGGAGGGTCACCCTCCGTCGT
>JANWYZ010000165.1 GCA_025054895.1 bacterium
GGACCAAATGCACTGCTCCCCTGCGCCGTGAAGCGGTAGACCTCCTGATACCCCTCCGTTTTGTATACACTGACGCACCATCCGCTCGCTCCCACAGAGGCTGCCAACAGGGAACCTTCGGGCGACCATGCCACAGCGTTCGTGCGTCCCGGCGCCCCTACCTCACGAAGCCGTGTCCAGCGTGTGCTGTCCCATAGCGTTAAGCCGCCTGCCCATTCGGCAACGGCAAGCACTGCTCTGCGAGGAGCAAAGGCAGCGCTGAAAGCCCGTCCCTCCTTGACAGGTAGGGTCGCTTCCCGTGTGAGTTGAGGGAACCTGTATACATACACATGGTCTTGTGAGCACGTGACGGCGAGCAGGCTGCCGTCCACGGAGAAAGCGACTGCGTCCGCGTCACAGGGGTGGATAGCCTTCCACTGCTGCAGGGTCGTCTGCGCAGAGAGGTATCCCCTGAAGCTCACGCCGAGCCAGAGGATGACCAACAGCACGACCAGCCCCAAAGTGAGGTTTCTCAGGTATCGCATCTTTGCCTCCTCATCGACAGCCGAGGTGGCAGAGGTATCTCGCGAAGCCTGCATTTGGGAAAGCCCTTTCGCAGCAATCTTGACAAGCATCCATTGGCAGACTATGGCAGACAGAGGGGGCGTTGCCCACGATGTTTGGGTTGCATTGCTGTGGACACAGCCAGCGGCGCTACCGCGCACAGACGACGAAGGAATGCCTGCCAGGACACAACGTAGCTACGCAGATGCTCTCGCACGCTCCTTGCAGGGGTGGTGTGCTTGGAGTGGGGCTGTAGGGTGGTGCGTAAGGAAACGGCAAGGGCACCGGCAGTTGGGGCGGATACACTGGGGCGGGAGGTTTTGGTCTTGGTCGCGGTCTGGGCTTGCATCGCGGGTCATCTCGGCAAGTGGTGCCGATGCACCATCCTCCTCCCGGGTGAAGACACCACAGCCCACTCGGATCCGCCTTCATCACCACCCCATTCCCCACATACGCATACAGGTTGATGCCTCCCTCCAACCCAATCGGGTCTCTGGTCAAAAACCGACCCATCGTAGGGTCTCAGCAGCGGTACGCCAGCAACGGCACACCCGCCTCCACCATCCACATCCGCGAGTAACCTAGCTTCGTAGCCAAACAGATAAAGTTGCCTACAGACATGCAATGACCTCACTCCCAGAACCCGAACCGTCTATAGTTCTCCCGTGACCATTTGCCTATGCGCCACGCACTGGTGACCACGAACTGTTGCTTGCATTTGTCCCACCGCCATACCCTGTACGCCATCGCTTTGGGGTCACGGAACGCAGCAGGATAGGCGTCCCATCCCGCGTCCTTCACTAAAGATAACGCCTGCGTCCACTCTTTCACGATGCCCTTGCCTATCTGCGACAGGTCCAGAAAATAACCCTCCATCACCACAACAGGACGCAGGGTTTTGGCATTTATACGCCAGACGATGCATCTGCCGCTCTCGTCATACACTGCCACCAGCGAACGAAGAGGTCTTTCAGGGTCTGGCACTGCCCGCACCGCTATGACCCAGCCCAACTCCTCCAGCTTCGTGCAACGTAATAGCTTGCTGCCCCTGTCGCTGGGCTGGTAGATGGACAAATACGCCTCATCGCCATTGTATGCCACCTGCAGATGGTACGGTTTGACAGAACCGTCCACAGATGCCTTCAGCCAAAAGGTATAGTAATCAAACTTCGCTATCCTCTGCGTAGGAACAGGTTCGGGTGGAGCACATGGCGTGCCCAGCTTGTCGAACTGACCTGTGAGTTCATCCATCCAGCGGAAAAATCGGTATGTTGGCTCCTCCACGCGCCACCATGAAGGGATAAACCGACGTCTCTTGTCATCCCAAACCCAAAAGCGTTTCGCCATCAACTGAAAGTCGTAACGCCCTTCGGCGAGCACGTAATGCGCAGGCTTCCATTCACTCACTAACCGTTTTGTCACGAGATATGCTGTATCCAGATAAGTGCCTTCCAGAACTCTTTGAATGGTTCTCTTTTCATGGTCAATGCGCCATAGGTGACCAACAGGATATTGGGCGGCTGTGTAAAAGAGAAGCAGTTCTTGTTCTGGATTCAACGGGTCTGGCACTGCACTCACGTCCAGAAGGTAGCCCACGCCTCGATGCCTGGTATACAGGACGGGTTGCGAGCGGTCGCTGTCGTAGAAGTAGAAGTGGATGTCTGTCCAAACGTCGCGTCTAAATACTACTCTCACCTCGCAAGATTTGTTGGGACGATAATCCAGATGAGTGCGTATCTCGTACCATTGCTGTCCGCCCCCATCCGCCTCAGAGCTCTGCAGGGAATCCTCGCGTGCCGTCTGGCTCAGCAGATTCTGCCGCAGAGGGTGTGCTGAGCACGCAAGCAGCAACATTGGAACCGTCACGACGAGCCAGTGTTTCATCATATTACAACACCTGCTTTACAAGGTAATACTGGTTTTTCATACACCTGCTGAACTCCTCACCGCCGATGGCTTCATGAAGACCCATGCACCTCCCATCGCGGGGTCTCAGTAGCGATGCGTCAGCAACAGCAAACCCGTTTCCGTATCCATATGGTAGCCCCGTTGCCCCCTTGTAACCAGACGGCGTGGAATTAAACCAAACATGCGCTGACCCTGCGCACCGTAGAGGTTGGCTGGCTCGCACACCAGCTCCTCGCCGTCAACCAGGGGATACCGCCTGTCCGCAGCCGTCCCCTTCCACGCGCCGCAAACCATCTCCGTCGTAGACCCCGCTCAGGAGGACTGCTCCGAGAGCAACTGGTTGCAGTGCCTTCTGTTTGAGGCATTGCGATTTTATCACAGTGCGAAAGATGTTGCAAGTCAGAAAGGTTTCGCGAGGAAATTGGCGTGAGCGGGAGAAATCCGCCTGCGCGGATTGAGGAAACCTGCGCAGGCAGGTTTTTCCTCTGCAAGGTGATGTTGCTTAGAAAGACTTTCCAAATACCTCTCGAAAGCTTGACAAAGCACACCCTGCTGTGGTAGAGTGTAAAACGGCTGAGGCGACAACGTCACCTTTTGGCTTCAGGCGGCAGACAGCGATGTCCTCCGCGCCAGCAAGTCGCCCTCCGCTTTAGCAGTGCAACGGAGTCCACTACGCACCGCAGCGTTTTTCCCCTGAGAGCGCAACGCCGCGACGAGAGAGACGGTCTTTGTGTCTCTCCACGACTTTCCCAAAAATCAATCTACAACTCATTTCAGGAGGTATGTGCATGCGGCTTTCGACACTGTGTGCCCTTTGCGTCATGTGGGGAGCGATTGCGGCTCCCTTATGTGCCGCGCCCGAAGTGGAAGTGAGCGGTCTGCTGGACGTGTATGTGGGGTACAACTTCAACAACCCACCCGCCAGCAGCGGCAATCAGAACGTGGTGCGCGCTTTCGACCTGCGTTCCAACTCTCTGGAGATGAGCTTGCTGGAGGTAAATCTCCGAGCAAAGCCAGAACCGGTTGGCTTCACGGTAACGTTGACGACGGGCAAAAGCGCCGACCTGGTGCACTACAATCAGGGTGAAGACCGCTTCAAGCTCTTCCAACAAGCGTATCTCACCACCAGCATCGGCAACTGGACCGTTGACGTGGGTAAGTTTGTGACCGCCCTGGGCGCAGAAGTGATTGAATCGAGCAGTAACGACAACTACTCGCGCTCCCTGCCCTTCCTCTACGCCATCCCCTTCTATCACACGGGAGTTCGCGCCACTACCAGCCTTGGTGCAGGTTGGGGCTTCCAGGCGATGGTGGTGAATGGCTGGGATATCAGCGAGGAGAATAACGACAAGAAGAGCTTCCACGTCGCCCTGAGTTACTCCAGCGACAACCTGACCTTTCTCCAGAACGTGATTACAGGAGACGAGACGACCGCCCCGCCGCGAGGCGCGCGTACTGTGTTCGACACAGTGCTGTTCTATACCTTCGGGGCAGACAAGGTGGGAGTCAACCTGGACATCGGCGAGGACAAGTCAGCCAGCGCCAAGTGGCTCGGTTTCGCGTTGTACTATCGACGCGCCCTGCCCCAAAACCGTGCGCTTGCCCTGCGCTTCTCCTACTTCGACGACAAAGATGGCTTCCGCACGGGTGCCGTGCAGAAGCTAAGCGAGTTCACCATCACCTACGAGTACCCCATCGGCTCGTCGGTCAGTCGCTTTGAGGTGCGTCTGGACCGCTCTAACCAACCTATCTTCCTGAACGACGCCGGCGCTGCGACCAAGAAGGAGCAGATTACCGTGATGTACTCGCAGGTGTATCGGTTTTAAGGAGGTGCAGCCATGTATCGGTTACAATCCCTTCTAGCCCGTCGCGCCCTGTGGCTGGGCGCGACCCTTGCCCTGCTCAGCCTGTTCGGGCTGAAAGCGTGGGCACAGGAGAACCCCTCCGTAGAGGAGACGCTGGCGAATCACAAGATGCTACTGGACACCCTGTGGGTGATGGTCGCCGCGTTTCTGGTGTTCTGGATGCAGGCGGGCTTCGCCTATGTGGAGGGCGGGCTGACTCGTGCTAAGAACGCCAACAACATTATGATGAAGAACCTGATGGACTTTGCCATCGGGTCGGTGGCGTTCTGGGCAGTGGGCTTTGCCTTCATGTTCGGCGACGGCAACCCCTTCATCGGGCTGTCAGGATGGTTCCTGAGCGGTCCCGACAACTCTCCTGCTACTGGCGACGCCTATCAGGGCGTATACAGCGCGCTCAACTGGACGGGCGTGCCGCTGTTTGCCAAGTTCATGTTCCAGCTGGTGTTCGCTGCTACTGCCGCCACTATCGTGTCGGGGGCGATGGCAGAGCGCACCAAGTTCAGCACCTACCTCATCTACAGCTTCGTGGTGAGCGCGTTCATCTACCCCGTGGTCGGACACTGGATATGGGGCGGCGGCTGGCTGGCGAAGCTGGGCATGTGGGACTTCGCCGGTTCCACAGTGGTGCACTCCACAGGAGGATGGCTGGCGCTGGTAGGCACCATCATGCTGGGACCGCGCATCGGCAAGTACTCGCGTGAGGGCAAACCGCTGGCGATACCTGGACACTCCCTGCCAATGGCGGCGCTGGGCGTATTCATCCTGTGGCTGGGGTGGTTTGGCTTTAATCCCGGCTCCACGATGGCAGCCGATGCCTCTATCGGCATGATTGCGCTCAACACGAACATCGCTGCGGCAGTGGCTGCTATCGCCGCCATGTTCACCTCCTGGAAGCTGCTGAAGAAGCCCGACCCCAGCATGAGCCTCAACGGCGCGCTGGCGGGGCTGGTGGCGATTACCGCGCCCTGCGCGTTCGTCTCGCCGCTGTCGTCAGCCATCATTGGGCTGGCAGCGGGCATCGTGGTGGTGCTCTCCGTGCTGGCGCTGGACCGGGCGAAGGTGGATGACCCCGTCGGCGCGATATCAGTGCATGGCGTGTGCGGTGCGCTGGGCACGCTGGCGTTGGGGCTGTTCGCGCAGGAGGGCTACGCGCCAGCCAACACGACGGGCAACGGACTGCTGTTCGGTGGTGGCGTCAATCTGCTGCTGGCGCAGGCAGCAGGCGTGGGGGCGGTGTTCGTGTGGTGTCTGCTCACGGGCTTTCTCCTGTTTGGAGTGCTGAAGGCGACCGTTGGTATCCGCGTCTCGGCGGAGGAGGAGATTGCCGGTTTGGACGTGGGCGAGCACGGCATCAGCGCCTACCCCGACTTCGTGCTGGCGACGCCTGGACAGTTCAGTGTGACAGGCGGCACTCGCCCCGCACCAGTGATGGGTACCCCTGCCGCCGCAACCGCCCCGAAACCCTCATCCGAAACGAGTGCGTAGCAAGGAGGCAAGACGATGATTAAGGTAGAAGCCATTATCCGCCCACAGAAACTGGACGAGGTGAAAGCCGCGCTGGACGAAATCGGGATTGCGGGAATTACCGTGACCGAAGTGCACGGCTCGGGCAGGCAGAAGGGCTACACACAAACCTATCGTGGCGCGGAATACACCATCAACCTGTTGCAGAAGGTCAAAATCGAAGTGGTTGTGCCTGACGCGCTCGCGGAGCGAGTGGTAGAAGCCCTGCAGGAAGCTGCCCGCACAGGCGAAATCGGCGACGGTAAAATCTTCCTCATCCCCGTCGCCGACGCTATCCGCATCCGTACGGGCGAACGCGGCGACACAGCGGTGAAGTGACGCACTGCGCGCTCCGTCGTGTCCCCAGTGGACGCAACGGAGCGCGCCCCCTCAGGGGCAGTAGTGCAGCGCGTCGATGCTGCCCCCAGAGGTCGAGCCTCCTGCCAGGCGATTTATCGTGAAGGCACCCACAAGTGTGCACAACATCCCGCTGGTATGCAGGCTTCAACCCGCTCACAAACCGATGCGGACAGTGGGGTAGGGAAACGTCCCAGACATCATCCAGAGGCTACACCAGCTCTGCACACACCTCACTCGCCTGCCAGATAGTGTCCCCGAAAGCTGTGCGCTGATTGCAGGGCGCGCCGCGCGGTCTTCACAACACCTCCCCCGTTCGGGTATCATTTTCACACACGAAATTCACGGAGGGGGAATCCTGATGCTCACGCAGGAGCAAATCGAACAGTACCGTCGCGACGGCTACACGGTAGCGCGCAGTCTCTTCAGCCGAGAGGAGGCGGCATTTTACATCGACCACTACATGCGGATGCGCGAGGCAGGCACCTATCCGGGGGACTTCTCTGGAGTGGACCCCAGCAGCAACGACCCCCTCAAGCGCTATCCGCGGATGATCCATATGCACCGCTGGGACGAGGTCAGCCTGCAATGGATGATTGAGCCGCGCCTGAACGCCTGTATGACTGCCCTGCTAGGCAAGGAACCGTACGCGGTGCAGACCATGCTCTACTTCAAACCGCCGGGCGCGCGGGGACAGGCGCTGCATCAGGATAACTTCTACCTGCGCGTGCAACCGGGCACC
>JANWYZ010000166.1:0-3649 GCA_025054895.1 bacterium
CGCCGCGTTTGAACACTGATGTCTTCCCAGCAGGCGCAGACGCAGATGGCGGTATACCCCGTCTGTTGTGCGCACCGACACCCTTTGTTGTAGACGGTGTATCCCCTCATCCTGCCAGTGTACCGTGCGTACAGGCGGCGGGATGACCATGCGCTCTGGTTTGACCTCAGTCAACGGTACTCCAGCACGCTGAGCGTGTTCGCGAATGACTCCCAGAGGCTCTGGGTCTGTTACTCCGGTCACCGCCGGGGCGCATGGCTTGATGATGCCTGCCTTCTCCGCCGCGATTTTGCCTAACGTGTCCCCCAAACGGTCCATGTGGTCCCAACCGATGGAGGTAATCACACTTACCAGGGGGCGTACCACGTTGGTCGCATCCAGCCTGCCACCCATCCCCACTTCGATCACTGCGAAATCCACCCTCTGCTCGGCGAAGCAGCTAAAACCAACCGCCGTCTTCAATTCGAACTCGGTTACCTGTCCCAGAGGGGTCTCCGCCAGATGCTCGATGTGCGGCTTAATCCACGTGACCAGCCGCGCAAAATCGGCTTCTGGAATCATATAGCCGTTTACCTGGATCCGCTCGCGCAGGTTAAACACGTATGGCGACAGATACAGCCCCACTTTGTACCCAGCTGCTTGCAGCACAGTGGCAATAAAGGCGCTGGTGGAACCCTTGCCATTGGTACCCGCAACGTGGATGACGCGCAGTTGATGATGTGGGTTGCCCAAACGCTCCAGCAATGCCTCGAACCGCTCGTTTCCCAGCTTAACGCCGAAGCGCTTTAAGCCTTGCATATACATCACAGCGCGTGCGTAGTCCATTCAAACCGCTCCTCGCTTGTTGGTACGTTCACGCCCACGAAAAAGCGCTTCACACTGCTGGCAGCTGGCGTACATCCCGCCGTAAGGCGGTCAGCCCTACTGCAGCCGCGCATACCGCTGCACCGGTTACCAGAGCCAATGTTGCTGTCCAGTGCGAAGCCAGCCATCCCATAAGCAGGTTTCCAAACGGCGCCAGTCCCATTAGTGCAAACACATGTAGCGACATCGTACGACCACGCAGATGCTCCGGGCTCAGTGATTGCAAGAGCGCATTGATGGAACCCAGCGTGCTTACCCCGCAACCACCTACCAGCACCAGGCAGCCGAGCGAGAGCAAGTAACTGCGTGAAAGCGCAAATAGCAGTAAACTACTACACAACCCTGTGGCGGCGGCAATCACCACCTTGCCTCTGGGCACGGTTCCGGCTACCCTCGCTAAGACCAGCGCGCCCATTAGCGCCCCGAAGCCGGTCGCCGAATATAGATTACCCAAACCCTGCTTGCCCACCTGCAGTATATCGCGGGCGAAAACAGGCATCAGCGTTGTATACGACATGGCAAAGATGCTCAGCGCGCAGTCCAGAAGCACCAAAGACCTCAACAAGCCGTCACGATATACATAGCCCAATCCTTCCCTCAGTTCCAACCACACCGACAGACGTTCTACCGCGCCTTGACTTGGCGTTGCAGGCATGCGCCAGAGTGAGAAAATGATTGCCAGATAACTGACCGCATTGATAAAGAAGCACCATCCCGCGTTTACCACCTCGATGAGTTTACCTGCGATGGCGGGCCCAAGGATACGCGCCGTGTTGAACGCCGCCGAGTTCATCGCCACCCCGACCGTGACAAACTGCCCACCTACCAGGTCCATCACCATCGCCTGCCGTGCTGGAGCGTCTATCGCGACGATCAAACCGTTGAGAGCAGCTATCAGCGCGATATGCCAGAACTCTACCCGTCCCGTCAGCACCAGGAACGATAATACGAAGGCGTTCAGCGCAAAGAGAGCCTGTGTAGTGATGACCAGCTTGCGCTTCTCAAAGCGGTCCGCCACCACGCCGCCGAACAGGCTGAAAAGCGTGGTGGGAAGCGAACCCAAAAACCCCAGAAGTCCCAGCAGCAGCTTGCTGTTGGTAATCTCGTACACCACCCATCCCTGAGCAACGGTCTGCATCCAGCTACCAATGAAGGAGATAAACGACCCAACCCAGTAGGTACGATAGACGCTATTGTGCCAGAGCGCAACAGCAGAAGGGGATGTACCACCAGAGTTGTCTTCCCTGCGTTGTTCCATACGTTATCATTTTATCATATTGAGGACATATAGCACGGGTGTCCCGCCCGTGCGGCATGCGCAGGATGCACGTAATACAAGCTGACATTTCTTGCCCACAGCGCGTTCCACCCTTACAGCTGAATAAGCCCCTCACTTCCATCATGAACGAACAATTTGCGACAAAACGAAACGACCTTGCATCCACGCGAAGGATATGATATTCTACTAGTTGAATAAAATAAGCTAACCTTATACAAGACGGAGGCAAGCAAATATGCCACAACCGGGCGCCGTTGAGGAGAGGCGATTCGTCTTGTTTGCTGCGCGACTTCAAGACCTGTTTGATAGCTTGAAGCGGCACGGCTACCAGATTATCGCCCCGGTTGTATCGGATGACGCCATCGTGTACCAGCCGGTCGATTCAGTTGAGGAACTGCCTGCTGGTTTCACAGATGAGCAGCGACCGGGCATGTATCGCCTGAAGAGGCGCGCCGATAAGGCATTCTTTGGTTACGTCGTAGGACCGCACTCGTGGAAGCGATACCTCTATCCACCTCTCCAGCGGTTGTGGCAGGCAAAGCGCAATGAGAGCAGCGACCTTCAGGTTGTGCACGACCGGGAACAACCTGCTCGCTATGCCTTCGTTGGCGTACGCGCTTGCGAACTGGCTGCGATTATGGTTCAGGACAGGGTTTTGCTGGGCGAGCACTATCGCGATGAGCACTACCAGCAAAGGCGTGAAAACGTTCTCCTCGTGGCTGTGAACTGCACGCACCCGGCTGGCAATTGCTTTTGCGCCTCTATGAACACGGGTCCCCGCGTGCGATCGGGTTACGACATCGCGCTGACCGAGGTGCTGGATAGCAAATCCCACTTCTTCGTCGTGGAGATTGGCAGCGAGCGCGGCAACACCGTATTGCAAGGCGTAGAAATGCAGACTGTTACTGAAGAACAGTGGCAACAAGCACAGCAGGTTCTGGAAGGCGCCACCAAACGTATCCTGAAAAGCATGGACATAACAGACATCAAAGAACTACTCTACCGACACCTGGACAGCGCACACTGGGAATCGGTGGCGAAACGCTGTCTCACCTGCTCGAATTGCACAATGGTGTGCCCTACCTGCTTCTGCCATACCGTCGAAGACACTACTAATCTGCACGGAACGGTTGCTGAACGGTGGCGCAAATGGGACTCCTGTTTCCATATCGACTTCTCCTACATTCACGGCAGCCCGGTGCGAGTTTCTGAGGCATCGCGCTACCGCCAGTGGATTACCCATAAGCTGGGGTGGTGGCAAGACCAGTTCGGCACGTCAGGCTGTGTGGGATGCGGGCGGTGCATCACGTGGTGCCCTGTGGGCATCGACATCACCGAGGAGATAAGCGCCTTGCGACGGAGCGAGGAGGGCAAGGTCGCCCACACCCTACCAAAGGAGGAGAACCATGCGAACGCTTGAGACTGTTCTATCAGAACACCCCTTCTTCGCAAATCTGGAACCGCGGTACGTGCAGCTCATTGCCGGATGCGCCTCGAACGTCGTTT
>JANWYZ010000166.1:3659-6909 GCA_025054895.1 bacterium
CGTTTTCGAAGAAGGGCAAATGGTCTTTCGCGAGGGGGAAGAAGCCAATCGCTTCTATCTTATACGGCAAGGCAGAGTGGCGCTGGAGGTGCACGCAGCAGGTGTGGGCACAATCGCCATCCAGACGCTGGACGCTGGTGACATCCTGGGATGGTCCTGGCTGGTGCCGCCCTACCGATGGCACTTTGATGCGAGAGCTATGGAACCCACCAGGGCGATCGCCCTGGATGGAGAGTGCCTGCGCCGTAAGTGCGAGGAGGACCATGACCTGGGTTATGAGCTGCTCAAACGTTTCGCCGAGATTATTACTCAGAGACTCCAGGCAACCCGCCTGCAGCTGTTAGATGTGTACAGCGCCAGAAGGTAATCCATCATGGGGAGGAGGGCATGATGTGAGCGATGGTTCCACGCCCGTTTCGGTTACAACAGGTGCGACGTGAAACACACGACACCTTCA
Organism: bacterium; assembly: GCA_025054895.1. Lineage (GTDB taxonomy): Bacteria > Armatimonadota > HRBIN16 > HRBIN16 > HRBIN16 > HRBIN16. The sequence goes on from JANWYZ010000166.1 coordinate 4,117, forward strand.
CGCTGGAACTGGAACCTGTGGACGGCTGCGATGGTTTCTGCTTCCGTGCAGGGCAGTTTAATATGCTCTATGTTTTCGGCGTGGGGGAAATACCTATCTCTATCAGTAGCGACCCTACTACCCCTCGTGTGCTGATGCATACCACCCGTGAGGTGGGCACGGTCACGAAGGCGATGGGCAAACTGCGGCGCGGTGATGTTATCGGCGTGCGCGGACCGTTTGGCACGCCCTGGCCTATCGAGCAGGCGGAAGGCGCGGATGTGGTGATTGTCGCCGGTGGAATTGGGCTGGCTCCGTTGCGCTCCGCGTTATACCAGCTGCTGGCCCGTCGCGACCGCTACGGCAAAATCGTGTTGCTCTATGGGACGCGCACCCCGAACGACATCCTGTACCGACGGGAACTACAGCGATGGCGAGCGCAGTTTGACCTCGAAGTGTATATCACGGTAGACCGGGCGATGAGCGGATGGAAAGGCAACGTGGGCGTGGTAACCGCGTTGATACCTCGTGCGCCTTTTGATGCGCGTAATACGGTCGCGCTGGTGTGCGGGCCCGAAATCATGATGCGCTTTACCGTGATGGAGTTGCAACGACGCGGAGTGTCGCCTCAGCATATCTACGTTTCGATGGAACGGAACATGAAATGCGGCGTGGGTGTGTGTGGGCATTGCCAGCTCGGACCATACTTCGTGTGTAGAGACGGACCCGTGTTCCCATACGATAAAGTGCAACACCTGCTTGAAAAACGGGAGATATAGCGATGGCACGCGCAACCAAACCAAAGCTGGCTGTGTGGAAATTTGCCTCCTGCGATGGGTGCCAGCTCAGCCTGCTGGACTGCGAGGAAGAGCTACTACAGGTCGCCGACGCGGTGGAGATAGCCTATTTCTTAGAGGCAAGCCGCGCCACTATGAAAGCGCCGTACGACATCTCGCTGGTGGAAGGCTCCATCACTACCCCGCACGATGCGGAACGCATCCATCAAGTGCGTCGCGCCTCGCGCTACCTGATTACCATTGGGGCATGTGCCACCGCCGGGGGTATTCAAGCACTGCGCAACTTCAAGGACGTACGCGGGTTTATTTCTCTTGTGTACGCTTCACCGCAGTATATCCAGACGCTGAGCAAATCTACCCCTATACACGACCACGTATTTGTGGATTACGAGCTTCGCGGCTGCCCGGTCAACAAGTATCAGCTGCTGGAGGTCATCAATGCCCTGCTCAACGGACGCAAGCCGAATATCGTCCCCCATAGCGTTTGTACCGAGTGTAAACGGCAGGGCACAGTGTGCGTGATGGTGGCCAGAGGCACGCCCTGTTTGGGACCGGTCACCCAAGCGGGCTGTGGAGCGATCTGCCCCTCATACGGGCGCGGTTGCTACGGTTGTTTCGGTCCGAAAGAGACGCCCAATACCGCCTCGTTGAGCAAACGCTGGAAACAGATGGGGGTCAAAGAAGACGACCTGATTCGCGCTTACCGCAGTTTCAACGCTAATGCAGAACCTTTCCGCCGAGAGAGTGAGAGCCATGAAAGGTAACAACTTCAAGATAGACTATCTGGCGAGAGTAGAAGGAGAAAGTTCCCTCGTCGTACGCTTTCGTGGCGCACAACTGAAAGAGGTGCAGTTTAAGATTTTCGAGCCGCCGCGTTTCTTCGAGGCGTTCCTGCGTGGACGCAGCTACCGCGAAGCGCCAGACATTACCGCCCGCATCTGCGGAATTTGCCCCGTCGCCTACCAGATGAGCGCGGCGCACGCTATGGAAGACGCTTTTGGTATCCAGATCGAGACGCCCCTTCGCGACCTGCGCCGGTTAATCTACTGCGGGGAGTGGATAGAAAGTCATGTGCTCCATATCGCCCTTTTGCACGCCCCCGATTTCCTGGGCTATCAAGATGCGATCCAGATGGCGCGCGATCATCCCCAAATCGTACAGACTGCGCTGAGGCTGAAAAAGGTCGGTAATGAGCTGGTAACGCTCATAGGCGGACGAGAAATACACCCGATCAACGTGAAGGTCGGGGGGTTTTACAAGGCGCCGCGTCGGCGCGACCTGAGGGAGATAGAAGAACAGCTGAAGTGGGCACGAGATGCCTCGGTGCAGCTGGTAAAGTGGACAGCCAGTCTGCCCTTCCCCGACTTCGAGCGTGATTACGAGTTCGTTGCTCTGCGTCATCCTGCAGAGTACCCGCTCAACGAAGGGCGGCTGGTATCTAACAAGGGGCTAGATATCGCTGTCGACGAGTTTGAGGCGCACATTGTGGAAGAGCATGTACCGTACTCCAACGCTCTGCACGCGCGTGTCGCCCGCCGAGGGGCGTACATGGTGGGACCGTTAGCGCGGTTCAATCTGAACTTCGACAAGCTTTCGCCCCTGGCGCAGGACGTGGCGCAAGAGGTAGGCATTGCTCCGCCCTGTCGGAACCCGTTCCAGAGCATCGTGGTGCGTGCTATCGAGACCGTATACGCTTGCGACGAAGCCCTACGCCTTATCGCGAACTACACAATGCCCGATAAACCAGCGATGGACGTACACCCGTACGCTGCCACAGGACACGGTTGCACCGAAGCGCCTCGAGGCATCCTTTACCACCGCTACCGGGTGGACGAATACGGCACAATCCTGGACGCCCGTATCGTACCCCCAACCGCGCAAAACCAGAAGAGCATCGAGGCAGACCTGTGGCATCTGATTCAGGCAAACGCCGACCTGCCCCAGGAGCAGCTGCAGTGGCGGTGCGAGCAAGCGATACGCAACTACGACCCCTGCATCTCCTGCGCAACGCATTTCT
>JANWYZ010000167.1:0-250 GCA_025054895.1 bacterium
TCACCGGGGCGACGACCAATAACGGGATCGGTGTGGCAGGAGTGACCTGGGAAGGGGTCAGGATTCTGCCTATTAAGGCGTCGCCGAACGCCAGTGGTGGCGTGTTTCCTACAGACGCTCTGATTCGGGCAGTACAATATTGTATCGACCAGAGGGTGAATGTGGTCAACATGAGCCTGGGCGGCCCTGACGCCAGCGACCAGCCGGACATGACGAACCCGGTGAGCCAGCTGATTATCTCGGCAACGCA
>JANWYZ010000167.1:260-6826 GCA_025054895.1 bacterium
TCTGGCCCGCGAACCTTGCTTCAGTAAGCAATATGGTGCTGTCGGTGGCGGCGGTAGGTCCGCGGCGTGAGCGTGCGCTGTATTCGTCCTCGCGCCCCTACAACAGTGTCGCCGCGCCCGGTGGCAATTCGTGGGCTTCTGGACTGGAAACAGATGACATCCTGAGCACCGCTAATGGGGGAACATATCAGTTTGCACCGGGCACATCGATGGCTGCTCCGCACGTGACGGGGGCAATAGCCCTCTTGCTCTCGCAGGGTGTACGTCCGGCTGAGGTCAAAAGGCTATTGCAGAACACGGCTGCAGCGGATGGACGCTCTGTGCCTAACCCCGAGTTCGGCTACGGAATCATCGATGTATATAACGCCATTCGCCGGGTAGCCACTTCGGCGGCGGTGATTAGCCCCTCTCGCGCGGAAGTGGTGGAGACGCTTAAACCGACGCTCGTTTTCAGCGTAACCAACACCACGCCCGCCCTGGTGAGCATTACCATCGATGGGGAGTCGGTGGCTTCCACCGAAATTGCCGATAACTATGTTCTTGCTTCGGATGGTGTGGTCGCTACCATTAAGCTCACACGCAGACTCGCGCCCGGCACGCATACAGTGAGGGTGACCGCCCGCAATGTGAACGATCCTACCATCACCAGCACGGACGAGATTACATTCCAGGTGACGCCGCGCGTGTTGCGGGCGGGACGGTCGCTGGTCTCTGTGCCATACTTCCAGGCGCAGACTGGGCAACCTACGCGCTCCGTTCCTGCCGAGACGGTGCTTGGCACTGGCTTCCAGATGTTCCGCTGGCTGCCTCAGCCGGGTAGATATGCCAAGTACAGCTCATGGGGAGCGCCGAAAGACCCCGCTGCTTCGTTTGACCAGACCTCTGAGCAGGTAGGTCCAGAAAGCGGCGGTACGATGGCGCCTCTGGGGTTGGCTTACTTTATCGACCTGCCCAGCGATACGCCGGTGCTCACTGAGGGTACTCCTGCTCCGGAAGCGCCGTACCGCATCCCGCTGAAGGCAGGCTGGAATATGGTTGGCAACCCGTTCGCCTTCAACGTGCCCTGGGTGGCATGTGAGGTGGAAACCAGCGGCGGCGTGCGTATGAGCCTGCAGGAAGCGGCGGATAGGGACATTATCTTGCCACAGTTGTTCCGTTACGAGAACGGTGTCTACACCTGGCAGACCGCGCCCGCCGGCGTGCTGTACAAATGGGAAGGCTTCTGGGTACGCGCCTTCCGGGACTGCACGCTGATCGTGATGCCCCTGCCGACAGGTGGACGTTCCGTGCCTGCGGATGCGACTGTCGCGGACGGCAATGGTTGGTTACTGCGCCTCGCCGCGACGGCAGGTGGAGCGCGGGATGGCAATACCGTGATCGGTGTGAGCCGCCGCGCGTCGGACGGTTACGGGCGGGAGGATGTACCGAAGCCTCCGTCGCTTAGCCCCTACGTGAGTGTCAAGGTAATGAACCCCGATTGGGGCGCGCGTGCAGGGGCGTACGCTCAGGATGTGCGGCGTAGCGACAACCGCCGCCAGGTGTGGCGACTGCAGGTAGAAACTGACCAGGTGAACGAGCCAGTTACCCTGCGGTGGGAAGGCGTGAAAGATGTACCTGCGCGAGTGCGCCTGACGCTGGTAGATGAGGTTACAGGCAGGCGGGTAGCCATGCGCGCTGCAGGCAGCTACACCTATCAGCCTGGCGAAGTCAGCAGCCGCAGCTTTACTGTGATTGCAGAGCCGGACGTATACTCTGCCCTGCGCGTGTCGTCGGTGCGTGTGCGGGCGACACGAGGCGGAGGCTTCACTATCGACTACACGTTGTCCGCCGAGGCTCAGGTGCAGATTACTATCACCGACGCAACTGGCAAGCCGGTCGCCAATCTGGTGCAGAATACTCGCTCCGCGGGCATGAACAGCGCTACATGGAGCGGACGCGATACCAAAGGTATCGCGGTGCCAGCGGGCAGCTATCTGGTACGCATCGAGGCGACTACTGCTGAGGGCGAGCGCACCCGCACGGTGACGCCAGTGGTGATTACACGATAGTTCACAAGGGAAGCAACATGACACACGGGGAAGATACACAGGGAGGACAGATGATGAAACCCTTCGCGATCGTCGGTTGGAGCACACGACGATGGACGGTGTGCGCGCTGGCGACAGCACTGCTAACAAGCGTCCTGTCGGTTACTGCGTTTGCACAGCCGAGCAATGACTTCCGTGCCGTGTACCTCAATAATGGCATCCTGTCCACCGCCGTCGGCCTGGACGGGCAGGTCAGTATTGGGGGCACGAACTACGATGTCATCGGGCGTATCACGCTTGGTACGGTGCAGGGCGCGCGCTTCACCACTGAAGACGACAACAAGCCGCTGATATTTGCCTACCCCTATCCCTGTGGCAATTTTGGTGTGGTAACGGTGCGCATCGTCACCGCCGATGAAACAGAGGACCTGATCTGGGGTAGCGACGACGGCGAGTGGGTGGATGGCATCGAGCCGTTCGCCGACCGCAGTGGGCGCTATATGATCGTTGGTCGCTGGCGCCACCCCGATACCGGTATTCGCGTAGACCAGGTGGTGGAGCTGGTAGGCGGTTATGCGCGTATCACCTGGACTGTTACGAATGAGAGCGTGGAAGCTCGTCAAGTAGGTATCCGCTTCCTCATTGATGAAGAGGTGGGCAGCGGTTTCAGTATTACCACTCCCGACTACGTGCTGGTGCCCGGCTACTTCCCCGTTCAAAACGATATGAACCTGCAAGGTGGGCTGGTGCCCTCCCATGTAGACGCTGCGCCACGTCGTACGATGAGCGCGCCGATTCTACGCTGGTTGTTCAAGCAAAGTGGTTTAACCACCCCTGATAGGGTGGTTATCGGTCAGTTTTCACGGCTGTCGGCGAACCTGTGGGACTTTACCTCCGTTCCCGATATGACCATTACCGACCACGCCGTAGCCGCCTACTGGACGCCGCAGTCGTTGGCTCCGGGAAGGACCCGAACCATTTCGACAATGATCGGGCTTGGAACCAGTACAAACGAACCTTCTGGGCGTTATGCTCTGGATACCGAATCGCCCGGAGTGGTGGGACTGGACGCCAGCAAAACGAACCAGTTGTCTCCGGAAGAGTTTACTATCAGCGCATCGGTAACAAACTACCTGTCGTTGAACCCTCTGCAGAACGTGGCGTTTGAGAACGTCAGCCTCGCCATTTCGCTGCCTCGTGGGATCGCGTTGGCGGATGGCGAGAGCCTTACCAAAACCATCCCCAGCATCCTGCCCGGCGAAGTGGCGACAGTGAGCTGGCGTGTGAAACCAACCGGCGAGCGAGTAGGCGAACTGAGCTATCGGGTGTACTCCACCGTGTCGCCTGGCAACCTGTCGAAGAGTGTTTCCCGCACGCTGGTTGTGCCGATGACGGCGAAGGTAGACCTGAAAACTGGCTTCCAGATGGTAAGCCTGCCCTTCGCCTTCGATAATGCCGACCCGTCGGCTGTTCTGGGGCTGGGACCGGGCGAGTACGCCCTGCTGCGCTGGGATACCGCTCAGCGCCGCTACGCGCTAGCCAACAACATCCGCCCGGGCGAAGGCTACTGGTTGCGGGTGAACGCCGACCAGACGCTGACTCTGAACGGAGCCAAAATCGCTGGAGACGCGTTTGGGGGCACTTTGCGTCTGCCTTTGCCACAGGGATGGGTGCAAATCGGCAACCCGTATCCCTATCCGGTGCCTATTGGGTTGATTCGCTTTGTGGATACCACTCAGGGAGTCGCTATTAGTTTCGCAGAGGCGGTACAGCGCGGGCTGGTGCGCAGCGTGCTGTTCAGCTACGATACCACGCCGCCCGCAGGGTATAAGCCCATTTCGCTGTATAGCGATCCCTCTGCGCCGATGATACCGGGCAGAGGATACTGGATCTATGTGGACAGCCGCAATCTGGAGTTGATATTCCCGAATGTGGTTGCGCTGGGAGCGACCATTACCTTCCCGACGCGGTTGAGCATAGCTCCTGGCGGCTGGCAGGTGCAGTTCAGTGCGCAGAGTGAAGGCAGGCAGGATGCAGCTGCTGTCATCGGCGCGGCGTCGCGTGCAGCGGACGGTATCGACGTGTACGATATGCCCAAGCCGCCGGCTCCGGTGGAGGAGAGCGTACGCACTGTGCTGGTTGCGCCGGACGGACAGAGTGCGCTCGCTCAGGATATCCGCGCGGATGGGGCGCGCCGGCACGTGTGGGAGATGGTGGTGACAACGCCAAAGCCGGATAGCGCGGTGGTGCTGCGCTGGAACGGGATGCAGGATGTGCCCTCGTCGCTGCGACTGAAGCTGGTAGACACTGAAACAAAAGTCACCCGTGACTTGCGCACCACTTCGTCCTATACCTTCACGGTGGGCGCGTCGGGCAGCCGACGGTTGCAGATTGTGGCGGAGCCGCGAGGCGCGGCGGCATTGCGCGTTACCTCGTTGCGCGTTACACGCACGCGCGGCGGCGCCGTAGCTATCAGTTATGCGCTGAGCGACACTGCCAGCGCTAAAGTGCGCATTCTGAACGCAAGCGGAAAAGTGATACAGACCCTGCAAGCAGGAGAAGCCGCATCACGCGGCGTAACGAATCTGACATGGAATGGGCGCGACGGCGCGGGTATTGCAGTTCCGGCGGGGAGCTATCTGGTAGAAGTCACCGCAACCGCCGAGGATGGTCAGACCGCGCGCGCCGTGCAGCCGGTAGTGATAACGCGGTAAGCGAGGGAGGATTGGCGAAGAAAAATGGTTAAGGGAGAGAAACCAACCATGCAAAACGGGTGGAAGTGGCTCACGTTATGTTTCGCCAGCCTGTGGGTGCTGACATGGGCTGTCAGTAGCCAGGCAGCGCCGAGTGTAGGCAGTATCTCCATCCGCCCGCACCGGAATCTCCAGCAAGGAGCGACTGCGGACGGTTCTGTAAACACCTGGTTTGTGGTGGGCGCACTGGTCACGCCTGGCGCTACTGATGAAGTTGTGACCTCGGTAATGCTTGTTGTCGATGGGGTTCCGATGTTCTCCTTATCACCCATCGGCGGGGGGCGTTACCAGGTCGCCTTCCGCGGAAGCGATGTAGGAATAGGCACACATAGCCTTGCCCTCTTGGTAGGCTGGAGCAATAATCAGGGACCTCAAACCCCTGTGAATGCCGATGCTGGTACCCTTATCGTTATTCCGCAGATTACCAGTGTGCTTTCACGGGCACAGTTGTGGCGTGTGAAGACGCTCTTTGACGATGAAGTGCTGGCAGCCGCTGATCCCTTACAAAGAGACCCGCTTCGCCCTGACCCGCTGGACACGCTCGCGCCAGACGATGGTTCCAGCTCCACTCGCTACCGCTACCGCGTGGTCTACCGGCATCCGTACGGTATTCCACCACAACCGATTTACACCCTGTTTAACATGAACGCCGCTAATGGCACGTTCAACTACGATTTTGCTATCGACACCTTCATGCCGCCGCCCCCGTTCACCGCTGTACCTCATGCAACGCCCGTGTGGGGCACAGGCAGAAAGGAAAACAACGATTTCGGCGGCGTGTATATCTATATTGATGGCGAGCCGCACTGGATGGTTCCGGTGTACAAGTTCGACTCCGGCGGCAACCCCGTTCCGCTGGGCACGTTAACGCCGCAGGACTTCCAGAACGGAGTGGTGTACGAGTACATCTGGGAACCCACGCACTATGAGAGCCAGTCAGGCGACACACGCTACGGATTACCGTACAAGTACGGTCGCCCAACGGATAACGCCTTCGTGGTTGGCGCACACGGGGCGCACGGCTACGACTTCCGCGCAGGCGTGGACCACTTCCCGGTGGACATCGCCGAGGCAACTGCTGTTTTCCAGCCCGGACACCCTATGTTCGACCCAATGTATCCATTGTACTCGCTGGAGCATCCGCGCATTACGCCTGTGCTGAGCGGCTTCCGCTCCATGTTCCAGCCCAACTTCCTGCATCTGGGCACGGTGCGTAGAGCGGACGGGGATACTACGGTCTTCTGGAACCCAGACCAGCAGCTGCCCAACGGTCCGTTCCATCCGCAACCGGGTCCGACCCCTCCAGGCACGCAGTCCTTCCCGGTGGTGATGGGTACGGCGGATACGGTGTTCGAATTCCGGATCCGCTACCAGGGCGACCGCGACCCGGCGTACATCAAAGTTTTCATCAGCAACGACTTTACAGGAACAAGCTACCCCCTGCAGCTGACGATGCAGCCCGAAGACCCCGCGCAGACCAATCCGGGCGTATACGTAGCTCGCACACGGTTGCCGAGGGGACCGCATACCTACTACTTTGAGGCCAACGACGGCACACGCACGGTACGCTTCCCCGTGCGTCCAGTGGATGACCCCATCCTGCCCGCTGGCGGTATCCACACGAAGGGGCGCAACTTCTTCATGGGACCCTTCGTGAACAGCAAAGCGGTACTGTCGGATTATTCGGTAACGCCAGCCACCGGCAAGCAGGGTACGAACTATACCTTCCGGGTGAAGTACACCGACTCGAACAACCAGCGCCCTGTACGCGCGCGGCTGCACATCC
>JANWYZ010000168.1 GCA_025054895.1 bacterium
TGAGCTGGTTGTGGTGCAGGTGGAGTCCCCCAGCTTTGAGGTGGAAGGCGGTTACACGGTGGCTCCTGCACGGGGAGGGGGAAGACAAGGTGGACCCGTTGGTCAGCCCATCAAGCCAACAGGAACGTGGCAGGTACAGCCCGTAGCGGGCGTGGAGCAACGACTGGAGAGAGGTGTGCTAGCAGTGGAGTTTCAGGGGGAAGACCTTAACTACTACCACGCGCGCATGGTGATTCCCGCCAAGCCCAGCACGGTGTACCGTCTGAGCGGCTGGATACGGACGCAAGGGCTGACGTCTAGCAGAGGAGCCTGCTTCCAGATTGGCGATGCACGCGGGTGGTTAGCCACTCGCTCTGCCGCCATTACTCCCGAGGTGACGGGCACATCGGGCTGGACGCGCATGGAGGTAGAGTATCGCACCTTGCCCGATACCAGCGCAGTGGAGGTGCTGGCGCGACGGCTGGATGGGGGAGGGGTCCCACGGGGCAAGGCGTGGTATCGCGACGTGCAGATTCAGGAGTGGAAGCCCAGGGAGTTTCCTGCCGTGCCCTACCTGTCGGCTATAGCGAGCAGAGGGGGAAAGAGCTTCTACTTGATGCTGCTCAACAAACACCTCAAGCAGCCCCTGCAGATAGAAGTGGAGGTGCATGGCTTGCTGCCGCGCAGCGCAGCAATGTGGATACTGCATGGCGAACGGGTAGACTCCACCAACGAACAGAGCCCGAACACTGTAGCCGTGGTCCATCGCACAATAGGAGCAATCGGGCGCAGGTTTAAGGTGGAATTGCCGCCGCATTCTCTGGTTGCAGTGGTAGGCTCGGCTTAACCGAAGAAAGTGTTTAACGCCTCGCCGTGGACCGCTCAGCCAAGACGGGCATCAGGTGACGCCTGTTGCAGAAGCATTAGCGGGTGTGGACGATGGTACTTCTTGAGCATAGCGACTACGTATCGCTCCCGCTGGCTGCCGGTAGAGGATTCGATAAGAAAAAGCCCCGTGGGAGCGCGTCGCGGCGCTCGTCCCAGGGCATGGAGGGCTATCCAGCCAGCGCGCGAGCCTACTGTCCTTCCTTCTGCTCCTCCCGCGTTTGTCCGTAGGTAGGCGGCGTTTGCTGGCTATTTTGCTGTTGGTTGATGGTCGCTGGCGGAGCGCCGGGGGGTGGTCCGGGCTTGTCCGCACAACCACTGAGCACGGCAACGGTCAGGAGGGTTACCAGCATTGCAAGTATACTGAGAAGAGCTGGCTTCATCACGACGCTCCTAAGGCCATCGCTGGTCGTCCGCTAGCTGTCCGTCGCGCCACAGCCGCGCCATCGGCGGGCTGATTGCGAAACGACCCTCGTACGTTTTGAACCACTCGTAGCGTTGCCACTTGGCGTGCCCGTCGGCGAAGGTGCAGTTGATACCGCCGTTGTGACGACCAGAGAGCAGGTCAAACACTTCGTTCCAGGTGGTTCCGCCCGGCTCGATGTAGGAAGCGTTGTTGTTGCTGAAGGGGTTCGTGTCCGGCGGAACGTCTTCCGAACCGCTGCGCGATTCAGCGATGATGATGATGTCTGCAGTGGTTTCCCATGCCGCCTCATTGTGTTCGTAGCCACTATAGCTGGTGCGGTGATAGCCGTAGTTGGCGATAAACTCCTCGTTCTTGGCGTAGTGGCCGTAGATAATAGCGGCTGGCTTCGAGCATCCTCGCGCGGTTCGTACGCTGGCGGGCACGTTCGTGGGGAACGTACCTATCAGCTTTACGTATGGTGGGTCGTCACCAATGGTGAGACAACCGTCGTCTGCCGTGTAAGTTACCATCTGTGGCTTAGGGGCTGCGGATTGAGGACAGACGAAGATGTCCCAGTTCTTGATGTAGGGGTGCAGGGGAATGTGCCATTCCCACCAGTTGAACACAAAGAAACCGTCGTAGTCTTGCGCATACATACGCATCGCGGTACCCAGCTGGCGGGTGTTGCTGAGGCAGCTGGCCTGGCGCGCCTTCGCCCTCGCCTGCGAGAAGACGGGGAACAAGATCGCCGCCAGTATCGCGATAATCGCGATAACAACCAGCAGCTCAATCAACGTGAAAGCTGAACGTTTCATTGCCCAGTGTCCTCCTCAGAGAGTTTATCGCACAGATTGTATCAAGCGCAGTTTAAGAAGATGTTGCCATGACGTTAAGTGATTGTTAAAGGCGATAAAAATACGGAACAACCTTCTGGAGGTGGAGATAATGATTATCCGCGACGTGCAACCGCTACTGGAGTTGCGGGCGAACGAGCTCGTGCATCACGGGCTCGCCAGGCAGCAAGAGGCTCTGTCTACGTATGCACAGGCGAATGACTACGCCGGCATCTACGACCTGTACAGCCAGGCGGTCGGCTCCGCAGTGCTGATACCTAGCAGGAACGGAAATGCATACCGCTATTACCTGATGACACGCCTGAGCGAGGTGCAGTGGCTGCAGCGAGAAGATGATGAAGCCATTATCCTGTGGGATTTCCGTAATGAAGTGGTGGTGGTGATCCGCCTGCAGGAGGGGCATTTCGACACGCGCGTGCTTGCCAGCACCATCGAGTGCGAAGAGGCAACGCCTGTCGGTACGGTTGCCTGAGGTTGTGTGTCACGTCTTTGCTACTTGGCGTAATCTCTGTAGCCTGTCCTTTTTGTCGTCATGCTGAGCGTCGGTGTGGCACGGGCGCCCGTCCGTGCCCTCACGCGCAGGATGCGCGTGCTACTGGAGAGATACGCTCCGTCGCATCCACAGAGTCACGCTCCATCCGAGTCATGTCTGCGAGTGGTATCAAGACGCCCCCTGAATATTTCGATAACCGACAGGGTACAATAGAGCTGCGGTCGCATGCCAAAAGGAACAGGAAAAGCACGGCGAGTGTCGAAAGAGATATCTACGCTGTGTGGGCGTGCGTCAGGGGGGAACGGATGAGACCGACGGAACGCTCCGCCGGACAAGCGAACGAAGCCCGAGGGTTGCTGCGGCAGGCTCTGGAGCTGGCGCAACAGGGCGATTACGCCGCTGCCCTCGCGACCATCCAGCGCGCGATTCAGAGCGGAGCGGATGAATATACCTGCTACATGCATATCGCCGCGCTGGAGCGGCAGCGTCAACAAACTGACGCTGCAATGCTGGCGTTGCAGCACGCTATTGAACTGCAGCCGCACCGCACCGACGCCCGCGAGAAGATGGCGGAGCTATATCTGGAGGCGGGCAACGTTGACGCCGCTATCGAGCAAGCCGCGCAGGTGCTACGTCGCGACCCCGATAACGTCACCGTACGCCCGTTGCTGGTGGCGGCGCATCTGGAAAAGGGCGATTGGGAGTCCGCCCTGCGCGTGCTGGATGAACTGATTGCCCTCGCGCCCAATGAACCGATATACCACTTCAATCAGGCGCAGGTATTTCAGGAGCTGGGGCAATGGGGGCTTGCGCTCATCGCTTACGACCGCGTGGCGGAAATCGGCACCGACCGCGAACTGGCTGACCGCGCCCTGGAGGCGATGGCGATGCTAGACCGCATCCAGATAGACCACATCCTGACCCTTGTGCTGGAAGACCCGCAGTTCCGACGGCAGATTCAAGAAGACCCGGAAGGCGCGCTGATAGACCGCCATTTCGCGCTAAGCCGTCCTGGCATGACCGCCCTGCGAGTCATTCTCAGCCAGATGCAAGACAAAGACCTCCCATGGAAACCGGTGCTGTACCACTGAGCCACATCCATCGCCTGCAACAGACTGTTCGCCAGCGCACTGTGGTTATGGGCATTCTCAATGTCACCCCCGACTCCTTCTACGACGGTGGGCGTTACGCTCACACCGAAGCGGCTGTCCAGCGCGCTTTGCAGATGGTAGAGGAGGGGGCAGATGTGCTCGACATCGGTGGGGAAAGCACCCGTCCGGGTAGTCAACCAGTTCCGGAAGAGGAGGAGTTGCGACGGGTGTTGCCCGTTATCGAAGCGGTACGCGAGCGTACGGATGTGCCTATCTCGATAGACACCACGAAATCGCGCGTGGCGGCGCGGGCACTGCAAGCGGGTGCGTGTTTGGTGAACGACATCTCCGGGTTGGGCTTCGACCCCCGCATGGCAGAAGTGGTAGCGCGATATGGTGCGCTGTGCTGTATCATGCACATTCAGGGTACGCCGCAAACCATGCAGCAGAATCCCCAATACGAAGACGTGGTAGGCGACATCAGCCGTTACTTTGAGCAGCGTCTCACATTGGCGGAAGAGGAGGGCGTTCCGCGCGAGAACATCTGGCTGGACCCGGGCATCGGTTTCGGTAAAACGGTGGAACACAATCTCGAAATCCTGCGTCGGCTGCGCGAGTTTACCGCTCTCGGGCTGCCTCTGCTGGTCGGCACTTCGCGCAAGTCGTTCATTGGCAGGGTGTTGGGCGACCTGCCGCCAGAAGAGCGTCTGGAGGGAACCGCCGCAACGGTGGCTATCGCTATCCTGAACGGTGCGAACGCCGTGCGCGTGCATGACGTGAAGGAAATGGTGCGCGTAGCGCGCGTGACCGATGCGGTGTGTCGCGGACTAAAAGCCTGGTCACCCTTAGTGCTTTGATGCATGCCTTGTCGCCCGGCATGACAGGGAAAAAACGAGATGCTTCGCTTGCGCTCAGCATGACAAGCATTGGAGGGTCGCGCTCCGTCGCGACCGCCTGAACCCATCGGCGTAGAGGGGTGTGCTCCGTTCCAGTTTGCTGTTGACTTTCTCTCACGATCAAGTATACAATAGTATACGTTATGCGTTACCTTCAGGTTCAGGAGATACGTTGCAAACATCTGCTGCACCGTACGAACGCATCCTTTGCGGAGTGGACGCTCAACCCCTATATCGGATGCGGGTTCGGCTGTTCCTATTGTTACGTGCCCGTGTTGCGGGCGAAGCGCGGCCAGGAGGGTGCAGACACCTGGGGTAACTGGGTGCAGGTGAAGGTCAACGCGCCCGACGTAATACGGCGTGAGATGCTGGACGTGCCACGCGATGCGCATATCCTGATTGGCAGCGCGACCGATGCCTGGCAGCCCATCGAGAAACGGTACTGCGTCTCGCGCGGGGTGCTGTACGAGCTGAGCTTCTACCCGAATAAGGTCACCATCCTCACCCGCTCGCCCCTGCTCATCCGCGATATCGACTTGCTGAAACGGTTCGAGCAGGTCTCGGTACATATTTCCGTGCCGACGGTAGATGAGAAGGTACGCCGTGTGTTTGAACCGTACGCGCCATCGGTGGCAGGACGGATAAGGTTGACGCACCGTCTGCTGGAGGCTGGCATCCGCGCTACATGGGCGTGGTGTCCGTTCTTGCCCGGCGTGGAAAATACTTCTGAACAAATCAGACGGTATGTGCAGACCGCCGCGCAGGCAGGCGTGCGCGAAATCTGGGTGGGCAGAATCAACTACTGGAGTTTTTTAGAGGAGCGGTACAGGGCGCTGTTGCGCAAATACCGGGCGCAAGCGGGATGGATACCACACCTGTTACTGCGCGAAGAGACCGAGCAGCTGGTGCGGGAAGAGTGTGAGAAGTCGGGAATTGTGTGCCGAATCTGACAGACACAGGATGCGACGGAGCGCATCCCTCCAGTGGCACGCGCATCCTGCGCGTGAGGTTGCGGGCGGGGCGCCCGTGCCACGTTGACCGCTTATCCACCTCTGGAGGGTCACGCTCCGTCGCGAACCCTGTCATTACCCCTTAGAAGCTCTCAGCGGGAACAGCGAGCATGGTATCGGTCACCAGCAGACCGGTCTCTGCCACAGCGCGCAGGAAGCGGTTGGCGGTCGCCTGGTCAGGAGCGGACCACACGGCAACCAGGTCGTACTGTCCGTAGGTAATCACCGCTGCTGTAACGTGGATGCCGTGCTGCGAGGCGAGGCTGTTGAGTTGCGGCAGCCCGCTGCTGAACAGCTCCTTCGCACGACCAGGTACCGCTTTCGCGAGCGTTACGAACTGCATGGCTGACACCTCCTTCATTGGAGATTTTGTGTATGACGCTTCAGGGAAAGCCCCTGTTAGCCTGTGCCGGTCAGTACTTTCGTCGCCTGCTTCATGCTGCGCTTCGCCAGATGGCTGATTCGGTTTTCCGCAAAGCCGAACACTGCGCTGTACAGCGTGTCCTGCAGAGGCTCTGACCACTTCGCCGGCAACGCCTTTGCGCCGAACGCCGCACCCCAGATACTTCCCGCGGTTGCACCGTTGCAGTCAGTGTCCATTCCCTGCATGACCGCAATGGTAATCACCTGCTCGAAGTCGGGCCATCCCCACAGCAGGGCGTTCAGCACGATGGCGTCGTTGTTAACCGTGTGCACCGGATGGTATTTGCCGTAGTATCGATTCAAGAGATGTTCAAGAGCCTCCTGCCAGTTCTTGCAATCTTTTCGCCATTGCAGGCAATCGCGAATCATCTCCGCCTCACGGCTCTGGGCGGGTATTTCGGCGGCGCCAGCGTGGATAATTTCCACAATGTCCTGCGTGGCGAAGGCGGCGGCGATCATCGCGGCGGCGAACATCTCGCCGTAGACGCCGTTCTTCACGTGCGACAAAGCGGCATCCCGATAAGCAAACTCCGCCGCCTTCTCCGGACAACCGGGCGCGACGTAGCCCCAGAAATCGGCTCGAATGCGTGCGCCAATCCACTCGCGAGAGGGGTTCAGGTAGGTCGGAACTCGCTCGAGAGGCAACTCGTTGACCAGATTGATGTACGCTTGCCGTTCCGCAGTATAGGTCTGGTAGGCGGGCAGCAAGTGCAGCCAGGCGTTGCCTACATCGCGCGTGGTGAAGTCCGAGCCATGCCTCTCAAACAGGTGCA
>JANWYZ010000169.1 GCA_025054895.1 bacterium
GGCTTGCGCGTTCCCCTGCGCGTGCAGTTGGGCGGCTGGGGCGGTCATCCGAGCCGTGTGATCAGTATGGAGTTTCGTGTGCACCGTGGATATTTGCCGCGCCGACAGCAGCGAACAACCTGTGGAGGCTGTTCAACGGGGTAACTTTCCGATAGACTCACAGCGCCGAAAGAACTGGAATAAGAGAAGGAAGGAGGTTCCAACCATGAGTAGTATGGCCAAGGAACCATCACCCAGAACGGCGCACGCATGGAAGGGCAGATGGCATACTGGGACTGGATCTGGGAAGTGTGGGTGATGTTTACCTGGCGCACTACGTCGGGAGGACCTGCCCGTCCGATAGTGCGCACCTATACCATCAGCGGCAAGGTGGAGTTGGGCGACTACGGCGGCAACATCACCACTGTGCCAATCACCGTGCAGTTGCGCCGTGCAGGTAGCACCACCCCCATCCGCACGGTGGTATTGAACCTGACCAGTGCGGGCAGCTACGCCCTGCCCGATGTGCCTGATGGCAACTACGATCTGGCGTTCAAGGCGAGCCACTGGTTGCGCAAGGTGGTGCGCAACGTGTTCGGCTCAGCATGACAGCATTGAAGGGGCGCGCTGCCTCGCTTCCCGAAGGGTGTTCTGATATGGCATGGTCGTCTTGCCCATGAACCACGCGCAAGATGCGCGCGACCCTGGATGGTCACGCTCCGTTATGACCACCCAAAGCCCACGGCTCAGGCCCATTTTTCGTATACCCTCGCGCCATGTTGACAAGCTTTCTCTATTCGTCTATGATGTTACCAGTGAGATTTGCAGGAGGTGCCCGCCAAAATGCGTTTTCGCACAGTGTGGTACGCTGTCGTGCTGGTATTTTTGTTCGGTCTGGATACGTTGCCAGCGCCTGTTCCTCTGCCCGATACGCCAGAAACAGTGCAAGGGGTTGCGACGCCGCAGTACCGTGAGTCGCAGGTACTGGTAAAACTGCATCCTCGGTTTGTCAGGGCGATTCAAAACGCCCTGTCCCCAACCTTAACACGCTCGGCCCTCGCCGAAGCGATGCAACCGGTTCTGGATAGCCTCCCCGAGCTTGCTGGCGCACGTGTAGAGCGTACCATCGAGCGCATCGGTTGGGTGGTGGTGCGCTTGCCGCAGGCAGTCTCAGTGCCGCGCGCGGTGCAACTGTTGAAAGCACAACCGCAAGTACTCTATGCCGAACCCAACTATCTGGTGCGCCCCCTGCTGCCCGAACCGAACGACCCGAAGTTCCGTGCATACGACGACGGCAAAATCTCCGGCATCCCTCATCTCTACCCTGCTTTATGGAACATGCATCTCATTCAGGCATACGACGGCTGGCAGATTCATCCAAACCGTTACTACACCGCCGCCAATAAGCCGCGCAACGCCATCCGCATCGCCGTTATCGACAGCGGCATAGACCCCTACCATCCCGACTTCAAAAACGCTGGTGGAACAAGCACCGACTCGCGCTACGGGGGTCAGATAGACTGGACGCTGGGCTGCAGCATCTTCGGCGGCGTGTACGATTCCGACTTCACCGATGAACTAGGGCACGGTACACACGTAGCGGGCATCGCTGCTGCTGCGGTTAACAACAGGGAAGGCGTTGTCGGCGTCGCCTACAACGCGCAGATTGTACCCATCAAGATTATCGACGCTACGGGCACGGGAGAAGACGCTGACCTTGTGGAAGCGCTCATCTATTGTGCAGATAATGGTATTCCCGTGATTAACATGAGCCTGGGTACCACCAGTTACCCGCAAATCCTGGCCGATGCGGTGAACTACGCCTACTACAAAGGATGTATCTTGATTGCTGCGGCGAACGAATCGGGCAACGGAGGCGGCAACATCGGAAACATTTACCCCGCGGCGCATAGCAAGGTGTTAGCAGTGTCGCCGACGGGAATCCTGGACGACTTTCCCAGCTCGCTGTACGCAGGCACAGGCGACTATATCGGCGTCAGTGCGCCCGGTGGTAGCCTACTCTGGGTGCTGGATGATGAAGGCAATCTGTGGCCCGAAGCGTTCGCCGTCTACTCTACTGCGCCAAGCTACTCGGTACCCCTGCCCGATGCTTTCGGCGAGGAGTTTTATATGTACGGTTACCAGGTTGGCACCTCGATGGCATGTCCGCACGTAGCCGGGCTTGCCGCACTATACGCCGATTACAAGCGATATACAGTGAACACACCGGGAGGTAACCTCGCTATCTGGCGTGCCATCCAGCGTGGGGCAGACAACGCGCAGCAGCGGACAGACGGTGGCTGGGTGCCCAGCTACGGATTCGGACGTATCAACGTGCGTAACGCCTTACTAGACCTCAACGCCCGTAACGCCACCGTGGGCTGCTTATCCGGACAGGTGTACTTCAACGGCACGCCGGTACAGGGGGCGCAAATTGAGGCGCGCGCGATGGTCGGCACTACGCGACGGGTCACCACCGCGCAGAGCTTTGGCTTGTGGCGCATTCCCAACTTGCCTGCAGGGTTCTACCGTGTGCGCGCCACCGCCTTCGGTTATAACAAGGAGTTTGAGTGGGTAGAAGTGGTGGCTGGGGCAGACACGCCCGGCGTGGATTTCTGGTTGGGTCCGGTGAACATGCAGCCCGATACTACCCCGCCCGACACGCCGCAAGTATGGGATGATGGCGAGGTGCAAACCAGTCTTACCACCCTGCGCGCCCGCTGGTGGAGCCGAGACTTAGAAACGGGCATCTTCCGCTACGAAGTGGCTATTGGCACTTCGCCCGGCGGCTCCGACGTGATGGGCTGGACGAATGTAGGGGTACGCACGGAGGTCACCTTCAGTGTAAGTCTGGCGCATGGCAGGACCTACTATGTCGCCGTACGGGCGATGAACGGAGCCGGCTTAACCAGCAACGTGGGCGTTTCAGACGGTATACGGGTGCACATCCCGATAGACCCGCCAGGGCAAAGACCGGGAGGCGGCGGCAGACGCCCGATTACGGTACGGTAGCCGGTTTGACATTCTGTCGCCAAAATGCGTATACTTCTATAGCAACAACCGGAAGGAGTAGGGTTCCATGAGAACACAGTTTTTCGCCTGCCTGCTGGCGCTAAGTCTGGCGGCTGCCAGCTTACCCGGCTCCGCGCAGGACGTACAAACCATCCTGAGCAAGGTCGCCGCTGCCTACAAGAACGCGAAGAGTTATCAGGCTCAGGCGTCGGTAAGCGAAACGCGACTGATCGGAGGACAACAGCAGAAGCGTTCGAGCACTATCTCCACCAAGTACAAAGCCCCGAACAAAATGGTTACCATCGTGCAGGGTAGTGACAACCTGCAGATGTACAGTGACGGCAAAACGATGTACATCTACTCCCCGAAGGATAAGGAGTACATGAAGATGCCCGCCCCGGCTTCTCTTGCGCAAGCGGGAGGCATGAGCAGCATTGGCTCCGGCGACCCGTCGCAGATCGGGGTGCAGTTGCAGGCAATCTTCGGAAACGCCGGAAAGAAACTGCCCGACCGCAATATCGGAGGTAAACCGGTATTTGTTCTTCAGGCTACGCAATCGGGGCAATCGCAGGACGGAAAAGGCTCGTTCAATGTTACTGCTACTGCCTTTATCGACAAGGCGACCTACATGCTGCGTCAGCTCTCACTGCAGGCAACCCAGACCCAGGGGGCACAAAAGGTAGCGCAGACCATCACCGTTACCTTTGCCTCCCAACAGCTCAACCCAAGCCTGCCGGACTCGGTGTTTGCCTTTAAGCCCCCAGCGGGAGCAAAAGAGAGGCAAATGCCTGCACCTGGAAGTGCTCCGCCGCGATAAGCTGGAGGGTTGAGAGCCACTGTGTATATGGGGGTCGCGACGGAGCGCGACCCTCCACCCAGTCTCTGGAGGGCGAGGCTCCTGCCAAGCCCCCCTGTCATGCTGAGCGCAAGCGAAGCATCTCATGATGGGTTTTGGTCGCGACGGAGCGCGACCCTCCAGTGTTGTCATGCTGAGCCGAAGGCGAAGCATCTGGGAGATTCTTCGCTGGCGCTCAGAATGACAAGCGGGTTGGAGGGCGAGGCTCCTGCCGAGCCGTTGGGTTTGCGTGGTCGCGACGGAGCGCGGTCATCCCCCGCCCTGGAGGTAGAATCCCGCCAACCACAAGGCAGTTGCCATGCGCGTGCTACTCTTTTCAAAAGCTGCCACACGTGCCGTTTACCATAAACAGTATGAGTATATTGCAGCTCAGCCTGCGGTAAAGGAGCTGCTCGTGGTGGTGCCTCCGTACTGGGACGAGCCCCATGTCGGTCGCCTCATGCTGGAAGAGGTTCGCCCACAGAATTACCAGATCGAGGTAACCCCACTCCGCTGGAACGGTCAGTATCATCTCTACTACGCCCCACGCCTGCCGCGTCTGATGCGGGAGTTTCGCCCCGACCTGGTGCATCTCGATGAGGAGGTGTACAATCTGGCGGCCTTTCACGCAGCGATAGCGGCGCAACGTCTGGGGATACACGCGGTTGCGTTTTGCTGGCAGAACATCTACCGCCGCTATCCTCCACCCTTCCGCTGGTTCGAGTACGCGCTGGCAAACAGGCTCAGCGGCGTCGTCGCGGGTAACGCCGACGCTATGTGGGTGTTGAGACGGAAAGGGTTCAGCCAGCCCATTGAGGTTATCCCCCAGTACGGGGTGGACACAGATACCTTTGCGCCGGGCAATCCACCCACATTCCCCCCCTTTCGTATCGGCTACCTGGGGAGACTTGTGCCCGCGAAGGGTATCGACCTGCTACTGGAAAGCCTCAGAGGGCTTCCTGATAGCTGCGAGCTGTGGATTGCCGGCGAAGGGGATGCGTCGCCCTGGCAATCGCTGGCAAGTCGTTTAGGCGTAGCTGGTCGTGTGCGCTGGTCTGGAGCAGTGCCGTCCAGGCAAGTGGCGGATTTTCTGCGGTCGCTGCACGTGCTGGCGCTACCGTCCCGTACCACTCCGCGCTGGAAGGAGCAATTTGGCAGGGTGCTGGTGGAGGCGATGGCATGCGGTGTGCCAGTGGTCGGTTCCGATAGCGGTGAGATACCCCGTGTCATCGGCGACGCAGGGCTGGTTTTCGCAGAAGGCGACTCCGGGCAGTTAGCTTCCTGTATCCGCCGCCTCTTAGAGGAACCGCAATTGCATCGCAATCTGGCGCACATAGCGCGACAACGGGCTTTGGAGCACTTCAGTATGCAGCAGATTGCGGAACGTACCGTCGCTTTTTGGCGGGGGGTTTTGCTGCAAAATAGGAATACCCATTGACCTGCTGCGATAAAGCGGGTACTCTAGAGGTGCAAACCTTTTCGCGGGGAGAAGGCGATGGCTGAAATCGGAGTAGCCCTTTCACTTCCTGATGTTGCCAACCAGGAGGACGCGCGGCGTATACCCATTCCACGGGTAGGCGTACGCGGGGTACAACTACCAGTGCAAATCGCAGGCAGAAGCGGGCGCGCGTTCCCCACGGTGGCATCGGTGGATTTTGCGGTGTCCCTACACGCCGATAAGAAGGGCACGCACATGAGCCGCCTGATGCAGATACTGGACGATGCAACGCAGTATCCCCTCAACCTGAGCGTCCTGCAGAGGATGCTCGACCGGGCGCGGGATATGCTCGACGCCGATCGCGCCGAGGTGACCATGCGTTTCAAATACTTCCTGCGCAAACACGCTCCTATTACGGGGGCAACTGGCTGGCTAGATGCCGATGTAGAGTGGGTGGTGATGTTAGAAAACGGTCACTGTACACGCCTTGTCCGGGTAAA
Organism: bacterium; assembly: GCA_025054895.1. Lineage (GTDB taxonomy): Bacteria > Armatimonadota > HRBIN16 > HRBIN16 > HRBIN16 > HRBIN16. Next base: position 5,765 of record JANWYZ010000169.1, read on the forward strand.
CGTGCCGGTGAAGTCGCTCTGCCCATGTAGCAAGCAAATCGCGTTGTACGGGGCGCACAACCAGAGGGCTTACGTGCGGGCAGAAGTTGAGCTGTTGCCAGCCACTCACGATATCGATGTAGACGAGCTTTGCCGATTGCTGGAGGAACAGGGCAGCAGTCCGTTGTATCCTGTACTCAAGCGTCCCGACGAGAAACACGTGACCGAGTCCGCTTACGATAACGCCAAATTCGTGGAGGACATGCTGCGCGATTCAGTGTTAGCACTGCGGCGTTTGCCCGGTATACGCAGGTTCAAAGTGGAATGCGAGTCGGTGGAATCCATACACAACCACAACGCTTTTGCCGCAACCGAGGAGTGGCTTTCCTCCTGATTATCGTGCTGCTGTTCACATCACCGGGAGGGGCGAGCGACGAGATAGAACGCCCCTCTCCCCCTTCCGTATGGAATGGCTCGCAGCAAAACGCTTTCGAGGCGCAGCCGTTGAAACCTCTAGCACCTTCAACAGCGTCCACTGTGCTGACCCCCCGATTGAATCAGGCTTTCGCGTCCATACGCGACCCTAAACACCGCTGGTTATTCACCGTCGCCTGTTACGGCTACTTCCGTAACGAACACTCGAACCATCCGGATTTGCGATTTCGAGTGTACGCTCAACAACCAGAAGACCTGCCGACCGCGCAGAAGGTCTGTCGCGTGCTCTTGAGGCTGCAGGAGGTTGCCTGGCAGAATCTACGGCTACAGGTGAACCTGCAAGGCGAGCGCGTGTTAAACGTGTGGCTGTGCCGACAGGGTAACGCCGGGGGCGAGCAGTGGCGCAACAACCTGTATATCTACTCTATCCAGGAAATTCGTGACCCTCTGGAGTGGCTACGCGAGGTAGCACATGAGTTTTCCCACGCCCTGTTTCCGGGCATTACTGGCTACACCACGCCCGAGCCGTGGGCGAACGGTTATATGGGCGAGAGGCTGTTTATGATGTGGATCGATGGTTTGCTGCAAAG
>JANWYZ010000016.1 GCA_025054895.1 bacterium
GGGCATCGGGAGGGATGGTCTGCTCGGGCGTGGCGAAGTCCTCGGGCAGGTGGTTGCGGTCGTTGATCAGGATTTGCGGCTGGAGGCTGCGCACGAAGGCGTTGACCTCTGCGGAACGCAGCGTCTGCCCGTTGTGTTCCCAGCCGCCGTCGAACCACAGCACGCCGATAGGACCGTATCCCGTCAACAGTTCGCGCAGTTGCCCTTTCATGTAGCCGATATAGCGGTTGAGGTCTGCACCCTGCGGCGGACGCACCTGCAATTCCCACGGTCGGCGGGGCAGGTAATCAGGATGATGCCAGTCCATGATGGAGTAGTAGAAGCAGAGCTTGATGCCCTGCTTCCGGCACTCTTCTGCCAGCTCCTTCATGGGGTCGCGCCTGAACGGGGTGGCTTTAACGATGTTGTAGTCGGTAAGTTTGGTATCGAACATGCAGAAGCCGTCGTGGTGCTTGCTGGTGATGACGATGTACTTCATACCTGCCTCTTTGGCTATACGCACCCACTCGCGGGCGTTAAACTGCATGGGGTTGAACTGTGCGGCGAACTTCTCGTAGTCGCGCACCTGCATCTGTTTGTTGCTGAGATACCATTCGGCGATGGTTTTGCGTCCATGCAGGTCAGTGGCGTCGGCAGGAACGGCGTAAATGCCCCAGTGGATAAACATGCCAAACTTCGCCTCGCGCCACCAGCGCGTGCGTTTCTCAAAGTCCTCTGGAGACTCGCCCGGTGGCTGGGCAAGTGTCGTGTTCAACGCCGCGAGCATAACGAACATAATCCCTACCAGCGTGCAGCGCATAAGACCGTGACCTCCTTCTCTGGTTGCTACCGGCTTGTTAACGAGAGGGCTCTACTCTACACACATTTTCACCTCCTGTTCGAACTGCGCTATCGCCTCCGCTCCCTCCAGCACGCCGATTTCCAGTGTATACGTGCGCTCTTCGCCCGGCTCCAGATGCTGCAGGCGTCCTGCTGCACGCTCCTCCACACGCCCCTGCACCAGCGCGTTGCCCGGCTCCAGTCCAACCACGTATTCGCCCTGTCCCATCATCTTCCACTGGGTGAAGTAGGGCAGCTCGTTGCGGTTGTAGCGCACGTACACGCCATACCCGCCTTCACAGGCGCGGTTGACGATACCACAAGCCACCATACCACCCGCTTTTGCGCCCATTTTATGGAAGTACACCTGCTCGTAGAATCCGGGCGTTGGGGCAATCAGGCGGTTCCAGATAGCGAGGTCTTTTGCCGCGATTTCGGTGCGTGGGGTCACCTCCTTGCTGGGCAGAACCACCTCAGATCCCTCGTCCACAACTGGCCAGCCCAGGTTGATATGGTACAGGATCATGTGTGGGGTACGCTTGTAGCCCAGATTCCTGACCACATCATGGATGCGAAGCCACGTCGCGCCCAGCTGGCTTTCGATACGGCGCGTTAGCTGCAGGTTCTCGCCGAAAACGACGGCTTCACGCAGGCTGCCCTGAGCAAACAACACGTACTCCTCACCGCGCCACTCGCCGCCCCATGAAAGGTGATACGCCGGCGTATACGACGCCCGTCCATGCAAACCCAGCTGCTGCCCGTTGTCCTCGCTGGGGAAACCCATCGTGCTGTAGCCGCAAGTGGTCACCAGCCCGCCGTAGAAACCACGCAACCAGCCAAACTTCTCCGGTTCGTAGGTATACGGATGAGCGTCGCCCGTCGCAGAACGCCATGCCAGCGGTTTGCCCTTATAATGTGCCGCAGAGATGTCCATGCCGCGGCTGGCAAGCACGCTGAAAGTAAGCCCGCTGCCCGTCATGAAATCGAAGCCCAACACACCGTCCTCTACCCCTTCTAAGAGCCGTATGGGCTTCACCCGGGCGACTTGCGAAACGTCTCCCACCTTCTGTAGCAGTTCATTTACACTGATACTCTTGCCAAAGAGAACAGGCATAGCACTGGCCTCCCTTCCCCCAAGTTCTCTCACGGTGAAAGCGCAGAACAACCACCAGCAGTTGCCCTCTGAGAATACGTCCTGCCATCCACGCCGTTTGGTAGCACGATTCGGTAAACAGCGAGGGTTTTTCCTACCTGTATGCGCCTACCCCTCCCATTCACCCTTCTTCACCACCGAGCCGAGCGCGAGACGCACAATAACCTTCGCCGTCTCTTCTTCGGCGAAGACCACATAATCTACCCCGCAACGGCGCAGTTCAGCGATTTTGCTGTCCTCGTGTGTGCGCGCCAGCACCGTCAGGCGCGGGTTAATCTCTTTCAAGCGGCGCGCTGCAACCATCGCGCTGCTGCTTTCAGGCATAGTGAGGATGGCGATAGTAGCAGTATGCGGATTTGCAAGCTCCAGCACCTCCCGCGCTTCGGCGTCGCCGTAGATGGTTGGAATGCCTTCACTGCGGGCGCGCATGATGCTCTCCGGATCCAGGTCAATCACCACCACAGGCACTTTGCGCCCTAAAAGCTGTTGCGCCACCCGGCTGCCTACCCTGCCAAAGCCGCACAGGATCACGTGGTCGCGCATCACGCTGCGGTGCACCTGCACCTCCTCGCGCAGCTGGCGAAAACGCTCTCCGCGCACAAAGCGTGTTGCCCAACGAGAAATCACCGGCGAAAGCGCAAACAACAGCGGCGACAGCAGCAGTGAAATCACCGATGCCGTCAGGATCACGTTGTATTCGTCCGCTCCATACCAGCCTTTGGCGCGCGCCATCTCGGTGATGATAAACGAAAACTCGCCAATCTGCGCCAGCGACAAGCCGACAGTAACCGCGATACGGATGGGGAAGCCGATAGCACGGATAAGCAACGTAATGAGCAGCCCCTTGCCCACAATAATCAGCACCAGCAGCAGGAGCACCTCTGTCCAGGCGGACGCCAGCCCGAGCGGGTCAATCAACATTCCCAGCGATACGAAGAAGAAGATGGCAAACACATCGCGAATCGGCACGACCTCCGCCACAATCTGGCGGCTATATTCGGACTCGCCGATTATCAGCCCCGTGAGAAACGCGCCCAGCGCCATCGAAAAGCCCAGCACGTGAGTGCCCAGCGCAGTTCCAAAGCAGAGCCCCACCGCCAGCAGGATAAACAACTCACGGGAGTTCCAGCGTACCGCGTGGCGCAATAGTGCTGGGATGATGCGTGTTGCCAGTAACGACGCGCCCACCAGCACCAGCAACGAACGAATCAGTGTACCACCGAGCGCTGACAGACGCTCTGGCGTGAAATCCGCGAGCACAGGCAACATGCCCACCAGTATCACCAGGGCAAGGTCCTGCGTAATCGCGACGCCCATCGCCAGCACGGAGGCGGTGCTGCCGACATCACCCTGTCTTTCGTATAACCGAATCATCACTACGGTGCTGCTCATCGCCACCACACAACCGGCAATCAGTGCAGGAAACCACGACCAGCCAAGCATCACCATCAGCAGATAGCCCAGCAAGATCGAGAGCACAATCTGCGCCCCGCCTGCTACCACCAACCTTGCTCCAGAGCGTAGCAGGTCGCGCAGAGATAGCTCCATCCCCACCACAAACATCATCAGCGCTACACCGAACTCGGAAACGGTGTGCATGGTGGCGGTGTCGATATGCAGCAACGGATTCAGTGCGCCCAGCAATACCCCCGCACTGATGTATCCGATAATGATGGGTAAGCGCAGGCGATGCGCAACTGCACCCCCCAGCAGCGCAGCGATAATCGTAGCGCTGATTGCCACAAAAAGTGGATGCCCCAGTACCGTCATGCTTCCATTTTACAGGAAAGCGCAAAGCAGGGGAAGCCTTGACAATGGTCTTCAGAATATGTATACTTTTGTATACTATATGTGTGGAGGGATGACTGTTGAAGGCTTTGGAAAAACTTGCGCCCCCGGAAGCGTTGTCCGACTTGCTATTGAAGCTGGCTGGGCGTGATGAGTGTTATCCAGCGTATCCCGAGTCGCGTAACGCGCAGCGTGAACAGGTAGATGCTCTGCGGGCTTCCCAACTCGCTTGCCTGCACCATAACCTGCAGGTAGATGCGGTGAACTTCCTGCGTCGGCGGGAGATTGCACTGATGCTGGAGAACGCATCGCTTACCCCTCGCCAGCGCGAGGTGGTGGAACTCTTTCTGCACGGCTACACCTTCGAAGAGATTGGACAGCAGTGGGGAATCAGCAAGCAGGCAGCGCACAAACTGTTCTTGCGAGCGTGCGAAGCCATCCGTCGGAGCTGGATGCGAAGCCCCCTGTACGGGCTTACACTGACATACCATGAGAGCACTCTACGCCACTACGCCCGTCGCACACGCTGGCTCAACCGCGATGAGGAGACCGAATAGCTTATAGTGGAAGGGCGTGTATTCCGTGCGTCTAAAGGGCATGGCGGCGCAGTTTGCCATCTCCTATGCCACTGGAGGGACGCGCTCCGTCGCGTCCGGAAGATGTCTGATGTGGCAGAGGCGTCTCGCCCATGAACCACGCGCCAGATGCACGTGCCACTGGAGGGACGCGCTCCGTCGCGTCCACAAAGGCCACGACAGAGCGTGACCCTCCGCCCGATTTTCGCCTTCTACCTTGCCCTTCGCACCTGCACTTGTCGGAATCGGGCGGTGGCGGCACCGTGAGTCATCTGCGCAATCTGCATCGGGTCGCCCTTTCCGCAATTCAGCACACCGTTGGGTACCCAGAACCGCTCGTCGCATATCGCGTCGCACGAGTTCCAGAACTTCTCGGTGATGCTGTGGTAGGTAACGTTCTTCAGCATGTGTACCAGTTTACCATTTTTAATGCGCCAGAAGGCGTCGCCGCCAAACTGGAAGTTCTGGCGCATCTGGTCGATAGAGAAACTGCCCATGCCTTCGATGTAGATGCCATCCTGCGTGTCGGCAATCAAATCCTCTGGCGTGAGCGGCTCTTTGCCCGGCATCAAGCTGAGATTGGGCTGGCGTACAATCGGAATGCTGCCCCAGCTATCCGCGCGGGTGGAACCGGTGCTGCGCGGCATCCCGATTTCTGCCGCCACCTCGCGGCTGGTGCTGTAACCGCAGAAGACACCATCCTGCACAATATACCATCGCTGACACTCTACCCCGTCGTCATCGAAGCCCTGCGTGGCTAAGCCGCCCGGCAGGGTGTTGTCCGCTACGAAGTTCACGATGGGCGAGCCGTACTGCAGCTTGTGCAACTTATCGGGCGTAGCGAAGCTGCGTCCTGCCAGAGACTCCTCATAGCCCAACGCCCGATCCAGCTCCGTTGGGTGTCCAACCGACTCGTGCATGGTCAGCGCGAGGTTCAGCGGGTCCAGCACCAGGTCGGTAACCATGTCGTCTACCTCAGGCGCTTTGAGGTGTTCTATCGCCTGTTGCGCTACACGCTCGGTATTATTGAGCAGATTTTCGGCGTCGATGTTCTCATAGCCCTTCGTCAGCGGCGGAGGGGCGTATGTACGGCTGCGGGCGTCTCCCTCGCCGACGGCGGTGGCGGTGTAGCCGGTTGCAGTGGTATAGATGAGGCTATCCATCAGCGAGCCTTCCGTGTTCGCGAAGACACGCTCCTCGCGTTTGAACAACATGTAACTGTTCGCCTTCTTGATGCCCGCGTGCCTCAGCAGCGACTGGTTAATTTGCAGTAGCAGTCCCACTTTGGCTTCCATTGTCACGCTGAACGGGTCGATCTCACACGCTGAGCGGAAGCTGATATGGTGCACCGGTTCAGGAGCCAGCTGCACTGGCCTCGCTCGCGCAGTGGCGCTAGCTTTGGCGATGGCGATCGCCTCCACCGCTACGCGCTGTACCTCTTCGGGAGTCAGCGCCGAACCGCCCGCAAAGCCCCATGCGCCATCGGCAATCACGCGCACCCCGATCCCCCAGTCTTCGCTGTCCACTAGCTGGCTCACGCGATGGTCCTCGCAGGCGATATGTTGTCTTCGGTAGCACACGATACGCGCGTCTGCGTAACTGGCTCCCTGCTGTTTAGCAGTGTCTATGGCTAAGAGTACCAGGTCTTTCATGGTATGATTTTCCTCCAGTGCAAAAATAAGAGGGCGCTCAGTACTGCAAGGTGATCCCTGTCACGTAGATACTCCAGTGTTTCTCCGCGCTCTGCTGGTTCGAGTCCACCAGCACCACCGCTTCCCAGCGGATGGGGTAACGTACGACCCCGTCGCCTTTACCGCCCCAGAAGCCGGGGAAGCCGCCGTCCAGTCGCATGGTTACGAACCGCCAGCCTTTCCATGTAAGCGGTCCGTAATCGGGTTGAAAGGTCTGTCCCGTACTATCCGTGATACGGCAGCGCAGCATGTTGCCGCTGCCGTCGCCGTACACCCACATCCCCACAGCCTTCGGCTTGCCTTCAATGGGCACAAACTTTTCGGGCAGATTCACACAGGCGAACCGCCAGCCTTTCCCAAAGTAGTAGTCCAGCCGAACTGCCATGCGTACACCCAGTGGGGTAGGCTCGGGCGCCTCAGCAAGGCTTACCTCCGCTTTGCCTTCTACCTTTGCGTCGCCGTCCAGCCACGCTCGCCAACCTGTTGGTTCGTCCCGGGCAGCGTCAAGCGATACCCAGCGCGTCGCCTCCGAACGCGCCAGAGGCTTCCCCTTCTCGTCCAGTATCTGGGCAGAAATGCGTACGTCGTGAGGCAGCGGCTCCGGCATCTGCACGCTAACCCTTGCCTCTCGCTGCCCTTTTACGAGGTTCAGTGGAACGCTGTTCCGCAGATTACCTGCTTGAATCTGCAGAGTCGCCTGCAGCGCCTCCTCACCCGGATTCTCCACAATCGCCAACACCTGTCGCCTGACAGGTGGCAAAGTGCGCACGTTCAGCACGTTGGCAACACACAGCCAGACAGTCGCGGTCTGCAGCAAACTGGGCTGTCCAGCTAGCCACTGCAGGGTAACCCGCAGGCTCTCATCACCGCGTCCATCCACTTTCACAGGCACGTTCACCGTCCGTCGCTCGCCAGCTCGCAGTCGCAAGCTCGCCTGACCGAGAATCGTCTCACCATGCTGCGCTCGCAAGATGGCGTTCATCACGCGGTCAGAGGGGTTGTATACGCTAACCGGGATGTTGTGAGTACGTCCCGCTCGCACGCTGAGTATCTGACGCACTGGGAACCACGCCCCGACGGGGTTCAGCTCCGCATGAGGCGGTAATAGCAAGTACTGCGGCTCTTGCGAGAGGTCTATCACAAACGGCGCTCCGTCCACATTGACGCTACGTGTTTTACCCATCAGGTCTACTACCCGCACTGTGCCACGCGGCAGGCTAATCGTGACAGGATGTGGGTCGCCCGTTGTCCACGCCGCCAGCGCAAGAGCGTTATCTTTGCGGAACAGCAGAAGGTAGTCGCCGGGGTTGGGCAGGGCGATGCGCCGCAGGTAGCGGTAGCCGCTGAGCGTGCTGGTCAGCGTCTTGGCGGCGATGTAAGCGGGTTTAGGGCGCAGGTCGTGATACACGGTGCCGAAGTGGTGTTCGGGCTCTTTGGGGTCTTCGCCGTCGTTCTTCCAGTCGTACCAGATGCTGAGGAACACGTCATTCGTCAGGTTGGTCAACCACTGGCGTGGCAGATATCGCCCCTGCTTTTGCATGTCCATACCCATCCAGATATCCGAGTAACCCCACTCGCCTGACAGGATGGGCAGGTATTTACGCGGGCTGTAGCGGTCAAGCAACACCCGCAGGCGACGATAGTCCGCTTCGGCGGTTTCGGGCGGTTGCTGGCGATAAGGGTGTACGGTTATCGCGTCCAGTTTCGCCAGCACGCCGCGCTGCCCAAGCGTCTCCATGAAATCCCATGGAAAGCCGGAGGAGGCAGGTGCGACGATGAGTTCGTCGGGTGCAACGCGCCGGATGGTGTCGATAACCACATGCGCTAGCTTGGCGTAGTCTTCCACGTTGGGCTTGGGTTGCCAGAAGAAGATGTTGGGTTCGTTCCAGATTTCCCACAGGATACCTTTGCCCGCATAGCGTTTGACCCCCGCCTCGGCAAAACGAGCGAAAGCGGCTCTGCCCTCGTCGGTGTAGGGCGCTTTGCCCTCGTCGTAGAGCGGGTTGCCGTAGTCCAGTATAAACAGGATGCGGATGCCGCGTTCGGTCATGTCGCGCACCAGTACATCGTATTGCGAGAAATCGTACACCCCCTTTTGTTTCTCGATCTCGCTCCAGGTGAAATCCATCCGCACGAAACGGAAGCCTCCTTCCGCCAGCAGGTTCAACTCGCGCTCGGACGCGCGGGTGAAGTGGATATTCACCCCGAAGGGTAGAGGTATCACTGGCTCTGGCACGCCACGCGGCGTAGCGTAAACCGTTGTCATCAAAGGTATCATGCTGAATACGCTCCACCAGAAATGCTTCATCGTCGCCTACCTCCATGAACAAACTTCGCCATGAAGCGGTTCTTCCCTTTCGGCAGTGCTTCAAGCCTTCTGCTTGCGCCCGCTTATCTGGTAGAATCAGGTTGGCTTTCGAACACAGGAGGTGAACCCGGTGAGCGTTACAGAAGGACAACAAGCCCCCGACTTTGCATTACCGGCTGCTGACGGCAATATGGTGCGCCTGTCGGACCTGCGCGGTAAAAAGGTGGTTCTCTATTTCTATCCCAAAGACGACACGCCCGGTTGCACGAAGGAGGCCTGCTCCTTCCGTGACAATCTGGAAGCCCTGCAGGAGATGGGAGTAGCAGTGATAGGTATCAGCCCCGATGGCGTCGCCTCGCACCAGAGGTTTGCGCAGAAGTACGGCTTGACCTTTCCCCTGCTGGCGGATGAAGGGGCGCAAGTGGCTGCTATGTACGGCGTCTGGAAGGAGAAGAAGCAGTACGGCAGAACGTACATGGGCATCGAGCGTACCACTTTCCTTATCGACGAAGCGGGCGTCGTGCGCAAAGTGTTTCCCAAAGTGAAGGTGGATGGGCACGTGGAGGAGGTCATCGAGGCGGTTCGCTCTCTGGAGGGATAAGGATGAAGAGGAAGAGTTTCATCATGGCTCTGCTGGCGGCATGTCTGACGCTCACAACATGGGCGCAGACCCCCAAGGTGCCCGAGCCAGTGCAAAAGGCGAACGAGGTGCTCACTGCGCTGGCGGATATCGACATGCTGCTGGTGTTCACTCCGCTTAAGCTGAGCAAGGAGCAGATAGGCAAAATGAAGCCGCTGCTGGAGCAGGCGCAAGCGGAGCTGTTGCGTATGGAGGAGCGCAACGCGCAGGCTTTGCTCCAGATGCGCGAGGAGATACTGGCGGCGCGCAACGAGGCGCTGAAGGGCAAAACTCCTTCCGAAGAGCTGCGCAAAAAGCTGCGCGAGGCGGACAGCGCCGCTGTGCAGCTGCGCATCAAAACGGTAGACCAGGTGGTGCGTAGCCTGTGGACAAAGTTGGAAGGCGTCTTTTCGGATACACAGAAGCAGACCATCTACAACTGGTCACGAGAGCAGATGCGCGCCGCCCGCCGACCAGACGTGGACAAGGTCAGTAAGCAGGAGCTGGCGCAATTCTTCACGCAGGAGGTGTTGCTTGCTCCCCGCGCCCTGCCGCTGCTGGAGGAGCTGCAGAAGGTCGCCGAATGAGCCAGCTCGCGACTGCTCCCTCGGTTGTACGGCGCAACATCCTTGCCATCATCGGCGATGTCGCCTTCTTCATGATGGGGTTCGCCTGCTTCGACCCCACGACGGTAATGCCGCAGTTCCTGCGCGAACTGGGCGCATCCCCCAAGCTGATTGGGCTCATCGTCGGCTTGCGCCTGCTGGTGTTGTTTGCACCGCAACCTTATGTTGCTCACCGCATCCACGGCAGAAGCCGCGTGAAGCCTTTTCTCATCGCAGCCTGCCTCATCGGTAGGTTGCCAATGTTCCTGCTTTTTGCGCTCACATGGTTTTACGGCGAGAACCATACGCTGGTGTTGTGGGCGTTTGTACTTTTCAGCCTGCTCTTTGTGGCGTCGGACGGTTTCTGTATCGTACCGTGGACGGAGATTATCGGCAAGTCAGTGCCGGAGGCGATACGCGGGCGGTTCTTTGGAGCGATGCAAACCGCTTCCTCACTGGCGGCGCTGGCTGCACCGATACTGGTTAGCAGGATACTGAGCCTGCGTACGCTGGATTTTCCCCACAACTATGCCCTGCTCATGCTGCTGATGGCAATCGGTCTGCTTCTCTCGCTGTTGATGTTGTTGCTGATACGCGAGCCGGATACCCCTCCGCAGGATGACCCCGACCGCACCTTTGTTCAACATCTGCGTCGTATCCCTGCCCTTTGGCGCAACGACTCTGCCTTGCGCTGGGTGTTAACTACGCAGCTTTTGCTGGCGGGCGGAGGGATAGCGTCCAGCTTCTACGTGCTGTACGCTCGCGAGCGGTTTGGTTTGCCCGATTCGTACGTGGCGATTTACCTCACTGCCCAGACGGCGGGTGCGGTTATCACGGGGCCGCTCTGGGGATGGATGGCAGACAGAGTGGGAGCGATACGCGCCCTGCAGGTGGTGGTGACGCTGGCGCTGGTACCTCCTCTGGCTGCGCTGGTGATGCCGGTGGCATGGGGATTCGTTCTGGTGTTCGGTTGTCTGGGCGCGCTGGGCTGGACGCTGTGGAACGCTTTTACCAACGCCATCCTCTCGTTTGCGCCTCCTGCTGAGCGTCCTACCTATATCGCCTTGCAACAGTTCATGAACCTGCCGGCTGCCACTACCCCCTTTGTCGGCGGGTTGATTGTGAGCTGGGCTGGTTATCCAGCAGCGTTTGTGACCACTGCGGTGATGGTGGCTTTGGGGGCATGGAGCGTACGCCGAATACCGCAGAGTGGATATTGACAGCAACGTTACAGTATTGTATGATACCTTGCAGATGGATGGAACCTGACGACGCTGCGAAAAGCGCGACCCGCTGCAGAGCGCGCAGCACGCGAGCAGTTTACCAGGCCCAATGCTTGTGACCGGGAGGGTTTTGCAGGCGGTTGGCAGGACGCGCTGTGCTGCGCCCGCCAGGTTCACGACACAGTGCGTCCCTCTGGACGGTCGAGGCGATTCATTTTGCAGTGTACCCAGGCACGTTAGAGGTTCAGATACAGGTGAGCCCGGTTCGTAAGCAAGTGCTGTGCTGGTCTTTTCTGCTGGTAGTCGGAGGGGGACTGTTTCTCTGCGGGCTAGTGGAGTGTAATGCAGCAGGGGTGAACCCCGGCGTTGCCGTAATCCCTGCGCAAAAACTGTCGCGCCCTCCAGCCGTCGATGGCGTACTCTCCAGTGGGGAATGGGATGAAGCGGTACGCGTGGCGCCTTTCTGGTACCTGAAGGAGCAACGCGAGGCGGACCTGCCCACTACTGCCTTTCTTGCCTACACCGCTGAAGGTATCTATGCGGCGTTTGACTGTTATGACCCGGAGCCGGAGAAAATCCAGGCGCAGGAGATACACCGCGACGCTGACCTTTCCAAAGATGACTACGTGGAGATATTGATTGAACCTACAGGGCTGGATATCGAGCCGTACATCTTTCGCACCAACGCCCGCGGCACTCAGTACGCTTACGTGCCAGGCGGTAGCGTGAGCAACGTGCAGTGGCGTGGCGACTGGAAGGCGGCGGCTGTTCGTCATGGACGGGGCTGGAGCGCAGAGATGTTCATTCCGTTTCGGGCGTTGCGCATCCCGCAGGGACAGCACGCTCTCGGAGTGGTTCTGCGCCGGTTTGTGCCGCGGCTAAGCGTCACCTACCACTATCCCAACACAGGTATCACGTACGACCCGCTCAAACGCGCTCGCTGGCAGGGGCTACAGTTGCCTGAGGTGCTTCCACCGCCCGTTATCCTGCCCTACACGCAGCTGGATAGCGCGTCTGGTCACACGGAATGGCGCAGCGGGCTGGATGTGAAACTCACCTGGCGCGGAGGCATTACTACCCTGCTGACGCTCAATCCCGACTTCAAGAACATCGCCCGCGAGGTGGACAGCGTCTCCTTCAGCTACGTGCCGCGCATCGTGCGTGAAACCCGTCCGTTCTTTATCGAGGGCGACGCCTTCTTTCCTGATACTACCCTCTTCTATAGCGGAAACTTGCAGACAGTGGACGCCGCCTTGAAGTCCTTCGGCGCTGTGGGCAGGTGGAGCTACGGCGCGCTCACCACCACAGGCAGCGACCAGCGAGCGATTGTCGGGCGATTGGGATACCAGATAGCGCAGAGGGCACGCACGGAGCTACAGGTGGTACGAGACGACCGCCCGGGTGTTCATACTACCGCGCTTGGCGCAGGCGCAGTATTCACTCCTGCTTTTTTGGATGGCTATGCGAGCATTGGTGCGCTCTATTTCCGCACTTCTGGGCAAAGTTTACCCGTGGGCGAAAAGATGGCGCTCAGCTTCTGGCGGTACCGGGGCGACGGACGCATTAGCTTCGGCGGACAGATACAGCAGATTTCTCGCGCTTTCAAACCGACACTGGGCTATGCGCCGGAAGTGGGCTTCCGCGGCTACGACGTATCGGCGGTATACGAAAACCGCTGGCAAGACCGTCCTGCGCAGGAGGTCAACGCGGGCATCAATGTCGCGCAGCGCTGGAAACTGGATGGGGGTGTTTTCGATGAAGTGGTTGCCGTGTGGGGTTCGGCTTTGCTGCGCAACGATGTTGCCTTGTGGACACACGCCCAGCTGTACCATCGCCCGCCGTACCGCGACCGAACTCTGACACTCGGCGCGTCATGGAACTACCGCAAGCTGTACAATCCTGGCGGGGTAATGGTGTCGTTTGGGAAGGAAGCGGGCGGGGACAGCCTGTTCTGGCGGTTTTCTCAGGGCATCCCGTTTACCAGTCGCCTGCGCTTGAAGCTGGAATACGAACGCAGCCAGATACTGTATCATCATCACAATACGCCAGACCGCAACCTGCACCAGTTCATCGCCACTCTCAACTACGACATCGACGCTGAGCGCAGCGTGGGCGGACGGTACATCGGCAGAGGTCGTCGCTTCGGAGGTTTCGGCGAACTCAACACGTTCTACCTCACCTACCGCCAGCAGGTGCGCCGCGGCATGGACATCTTCCTGATTTTTGGCGACCCTAACGCTTCCAGCACGCAGACTCGCCTCGCGATAAAGGTGATGGCGCCGTGGTAGACGCCTTTGGCGTGCTGTACGTAGTGGCGACGCCTATCGGCAACCTGGAGGACATCACCTTACGGGCGTTGCGCGTACTGCGCGAGGTGGACCTTATCGCAGCAGAGGATACCCGCATCACGCGCAAGCTGTTGAGCCACTACGATATCCACACCCCTCTCACCAGCCTGCACGAGTATTCCCCTCCCGCCAGGCTCGATCAGCTGGCGCAGCAGCTGCGTGCAGGGAAGAGCATCGCGCTGGTCACCGATGCAGGCACACCGACACTCAGCGACCCGGGCGGTGCGTTCATCCGCCGAGCCCGCGAGGAGGGGATACGGGTGGTGTGCGTGCCCGGCGCGTCGGCGATAACGGCGGCGGTAAGCATAGCGGGATTGGCAGACGGACGGTTTGTGTTCGACGGCTTCCCGCCACGCAGGGCGAACGAGCGGCGCGCCTATTTACAGTCGCTGAAGAGCGAACGCAGGGCGGTGGTGTGGTTCGAGGCACCGCACCGGCTGTGTAGTCTGCTTAAAGAGGTGCTGGAGGTGCTGGGCGAACGCGACCTGTTTATCGCTCGCGAGCTGACCAAGCAGTTCGAAGAGGCGAGGCTCGCACGGGTAAGCGAGTGGCTCGCGCATTTCGAGCAGACGCCTCCTCGCGGCGAGTTCACCGTGGTCCTGCTTCCTGAGCCAGAGGAGCCTGCCTCTCGTACGGAAGACCCCTTACAGCTGCTACAACAGCTGGTTGCACAGGGCATGGTGGAGAAAGAGGCGTTGAAAGAGGCGGCGAGACGCAGCGGCGTACCCCGCAGGGAGCTGTACGACCGATGGGTGAGGTGGAAGAAGGAACAGCCCTGCCGGTGAGAGCAGGGACGACCGCCTTTTGAGCAGAACTGTTGCTTGCCGCGCAGTTTTCGACTTCGAGGAGCTGTAGGAGATGTTTTACCGAATTGGCTGGCTACTGATCGCTTTGGGAACCGTCGTCTCTCTGGCGGCGTTGGGGGCGCGTTGGCGGGCGGAATCGCTGAATCGGCGCGCAGGCATTGTGCTGGACGGTGAGCAGCTGCTGCAGTTCAGCTCGGATACCGGCGTCGCCTTGTCGCAAATACTTCAGCAGGTGAAACAGGCGGGCGCCACGTCGGTGGCGCTCAGCGAGCAGAGGGTGGAAGACCTCTTCCGCGCCGGGCAGCTCAGCTGGGAGCTGTACCCCAAGTTTCCTGCGCCCATCGCGCGCGCGGCATCGGCGCAAGTGGTGGAACGGCTAAGACAGGCGACAGCGGGCATTCGCGCTGCTCCTTCACTGTGGCGGACGGTGTACACCCCATCACGCAAGAAACTGCTGGACACCCTGCGAGCCAGCGGGGGAACGCTGGTATACGCCTACACCGACACAGGGGGGGCGGTCGGGTTTTCTGTACCAGTTTCACCTGCTGCCTTTCAGCAGATGAGCGCGGGGATAGACCCTGTGCTGGCAAAGCAGGTTTCCGCCGCCGGGCTATCGGTGGTGGCGAGGGTGAGCAACAGCCCTGCTTATACGCCGCTGCGTGTACGGCACGCGCTCGCCGGTGCAAGGCGTGTTGGGGCGAAGGTCATCGTCTTCAGCGGGGACGAGGTACTGGGCTTCCGTGCGTTGCTGCCCGTTACTGCCGATACCATGCGTCAAATGGGGATGCTGTACGGTTCGGTGGAGTTCGGCAAGCAGAAGGGGGATGAGCGACTGACTCGCCTACTGCTGGACCGCACGGTCAGGGTGCATAGTGTAAGCACCGCCGAGATGTCTACGCTGGGTCCGGGCGAGCTGCTGGAGCGTTATACCCGCGCGGTACGCGAGCGGAACATCCGCCTGTGTTACGTACGCCTGCCCAGCAGCGTCGATGAACAACCGTTGCAAGGGGCTGCACGTTTCATTGCGCTGTTGCGCCTGTCTCTACAAGAAGCCGGTTATCGGGTGGGGGAACCCCATCCGTTTACCGACCCCGGGGTACCAGTATGGGTGTGGTGGGTAAGCGGCGGTTCTGCGCTGGCGGCGGGCGTGCTGGTGCTGGAAAGGATGTTTGGCGTGCGTCGCCTGGCGTGGCTGGCTGTGGGCGCGTTCGTCGTCGGAGCTACAGTGGCTGGCGCAGGGGGCGAGTCTGGGCGCAAGCTGTGCGCTCTGGCGGCGGCAGTGGCGTTTCCTGCACTGGGGTTGCTGACGCTGAACGTGCTTAAGCCCCATCGCTTGCCTATCGTGTACGCTCTCGCCGTTTTTGCGGGGTTGACGTTGTTTAGCGTCATCGGCGGGTTACATGTGGTGGCTCTGCTGGCTTCTCTGCCCTTTATGGTCAAGGCGAATCAGTTTGCGGGCATCAAACTGGCGCACCTGCTGCCGGTGCTGGCGGTGGCATGGGGATACGCGCTGGGCGCGGTGGACGCCGCATCCTTCGCCGAAGCCCGACAGCGTATTCGCGAGCGATGGGAGCAAATCGTGCGTTATCCGGTCACGGTGGGGTTGGCGGTAGCGGTGCTGGCGGCGCTGGTGTTGCTGGCTCTGGTGCTGGTGCGCACTGGCAACGAGCCGGGGGTAGGCATTTCCGATTTGGAAATGAAGATGCGCACGTTGCTGGAGCGATACCTGCTGGCGCGTCCCCGTACGAAGGAGTTTCTGGTAGGGCATCCTGCGCTGGTGCTGGCGCTGGCGTTGTCGGCGGCGGGCATCGGCCGGGCGATATGGATTCCGCTACTGCTGGTGGGCGTCATTGGGCAGGCGTCGGTAGTGAATACGCTGTGCCACATCCACACGCCTCTTGCGCTCTCACTGCCGCGAATCTTGCTGGGCTGGGCGCTCGGTGCTATAATAGGAACGCTGGCGTTCGTGGCGATACGCTGGTGGTGGACGAGACGAGCGACGGAATGAAAGCACAGGGCATCCTCGCCTGCGGGTACTATGGCTTCGCTAACGTGGGGGATGAGGCGGTTCTGGCGGGGCTGGCGCAGGGCTTACGGCAGGCAGGATATGCGGGTTCGTTGACTGTGCTCAGCGCGGATACGGCGTACACGCAACGCGAGCATCACCTGCCAGCCATAGTACGCACCGATTTGCGCAGGGTATGGCAGGCTATGCGAGAGGCGCGGGTGTTCGTGCTGGGCGGGGGGAGTTTAATTCAAGATGTCACCAGCGCACGTTCCGTCGTCTATTATCTGGGTATGCATACGCTGGCGCGACGCGCAGGATGCCGTATCGCGTGGATTGGTCAAGGTGTTGGTCCCCTGCGGCGTTCGTGGGCGCGGTGGTGGACGGCGCGAGCGGCGAGGCAGGCAGAGGCGGTGGTAGTGCGCGATACTGCGTCGGCGGAACTGCTGCAGGGGATGGGGGTAACACAGGTACAGACTGGAGCAGACCTCTCCTTCCTGCTGCCCGAAGCCAATACTGAGAATGGATGGAAAGTGTTGCAACGGTTTGGCGTCGCAGGGAAGGACACGCTCATAGCGATAGCGCCTCGTCGATGGAGGGGAGAGGAGGCGTCGCTGGTGTCGCTCTTTCAGACGATTAGCCGCAACGCCAACAGGCAGTGGGGAGCGCGAACGGTGCTCCTGCCGATGCAGGCGTCGCGTGATGGAGTATTGATAGAGCGGATAGCCTCTGGCGCGCCGGAGGCGATAATGATTCACGAACCTCTGCCGGTGCAAGCGGTCAAAGACGTGCTTGGGTGCTGCCGGGTGGTGGTAGGGATGCGTCTGCACGCGCTGATGCTGGCGGCGGCTTCCGGCGTGCCCGCGCTTGCGCTGAGTTACGACCCAAAAGTGCGCGCTTTCTGGGAGCCAGTGGAGCCGAAACACATTGTGGATATGACGGACGTGCATCAACACGAGGTAGAGCAACGCCTCGCCGAGATATGGGAGCAGCAGCACACGTTGCGCGAGCGTGTGGAGGCGTACGCCGCCCAGCAGCGTAAACTGGCGCGGCGCAACATCGAGGCGTTGCTCCATCTGGTTTCGTGAGGTGGTCAGGGTGTGATGCGACGGTTGGGCTTGCTAAGTGTGATCTGGCTATGGGCGTCGGCGGCGTGCCTGGCGTTTCCACTGGGAGAGGCGCCCGCGCAGATTTCGGCGGATGAGGTGCGCGAGGCGTTGCGTCCGTCGCTGTTCAACAAACGGGTCAAGCCTGCCCGCATCGAAGAGCTGCTGCGTACACCCCTGCCGAGTGGTACGCCTGCCCCACCGCAGAGCACACCTCAGCCTGCTAACCGCCCAACGCCCACACCTCCAAAAGAGGAGCCGAAAGAACCTGCCATCACCGTACAGCGCAAGCCAGTAGAGAACAACCGCCGCCCCAGAGACCCCTTCCGCGCCATTTCGGAAGAGTTCAACCGCAAAATCCAGCTGAGCGGCAGCAAGAAAATCGGCTTCCATATCGCAAAAATCAGCGGCGATCGCAACGCCTATCGGGATTCGTACTATTTCGGGCAGGGGGGCAGACCGGTTACCGACTTCACCGAGCTCTCCATTATCGGCACGAAGGTTTTCGAACTGTTCAACTTCAACTGGCGTTTGACCAATACCCCCTTCGGCACGCCGCAGGACAGGCGGTTTTCCATCAACTACGAACGCGGAGGCACGCGCATCGATCTGGGCGACATCACCGCTGCGCTGGGAGGCAACGAGCTGGTGTCGTTCAACAAGACGCTGCGCGGTATCCACGTCAGCACGCGCCTGAGCCGTTCACTGCCCTTGAGGATAGGCGGTATTTACAGTCAGACGCGCGCTACCGCCCGCACCAGCGTCATCTACGGCAACGATAGCGGCGGACCGTACTACCTGAACGCCAGCCAGATACTGGACGGCTCCGAGCGGGTGCGCGTGGACGGGCGCGAGATGGTGCGCGGCAGGGATTACGAGATAGACTACTTCACAGGGCTGCTGACCTTTAAGGAGGGCATCATTATTCCGCGCACTTCCACGATCCTGGTCAGCTTTGAGGCGGAGGGGTATAACGAACCGTCGGGCAAGTTGATGGGCTGGCGGATCGAAGCGCCGCTGGGCTCGCTGAATCTGGGCGTGATTGCGCTGCGTCAGGATGCGCGTTCCTCCACCGGCTTGCGCACCAAAACCGAGCGTTTCTACGGCTACGGCAACCCGCTGTCGCCCTACGAGCTGCAGTATCCAGTGGAGCCGGGCAGCGCGGTCATCGCCACGGTGGACGGCGTGCCCCAGCAGCAGGGAACCCAGCGCGGCAACGGCGACTTTTTCGTCGACCCCGACATCCCGTACCGCGTGTATTTCAACCGCGCGATACCCGCCACCAGCATCATCAGCATCACCTACGTGCCGCGTTTGACGGGCAACGCCACGCTGGGTTCACGGCGCGTGATGGGCTACGACCTGAACTGGCAGCTGGGCAAGTTGGGCAGCATCGGCTTCTACGCCGCCCGCAGCAGTGCAGAACGCGGTTCCGGCACGCAGGACGGGCAGGGCAAAATGCTCAACGCGACGTTGAACCTGGGGCATTTTCGCTGGACCACGTTGTGGCGCGATATCGACCCCGATTTCGTCACGGTGGAGAGCGTGGGCTTCCGCCGCCAGGAGCGGGGTTATAGTCATTCCCTCGAGTATGTGGGCAGCCAGCAGTTCAACGCCCGCCTGACCATCGACCGCATGCAGGTTCCTGACTATCTGGGCAGCTACCTGAGCGGCTCGAGGCGAGCGGGCAGCGCGTCGGTGAACAACACCTCTTTTGACGCGACGCTGAACCTGCCCAAAGCGCCGCAGGTCAGGGTGTCGTGGCTGCGCCAGCGCAACCACTCCGGCAACTACGGCTCGAGCGAGAACCAGAGCCGCACTGTCAGCCTGGTGCATAAACTGGGTAGCGTTTCGCTGAGCGTGGACCTGCTGAGCACCCGCGCCAGCAGCGTCAGCACCTTCACCACCGGCGGCAATACCACCACCAACACCTACGATAGCGCCAGCGACACCCTGCGCCTGACGTGGAACTGGAGCCAGAGCGAGCGACTGGCGTTCAACGGCGTGCTGGCGCGTGGGCGCACGCGCTCCTCGGGCAACAGCAATAACGCCCAGGACATCAGCGTCGGCGTCAGGTGGTTGCCGATGAAGAGCCTGAACATCAACTACCAGTACGCGGTGCGCGATTCGGGCACGCTCTCCAGCACGGGCGGGTACCTGGGCGGCAGTCTGGGTGGTTCGTTTATCGGGCCGGGAGGGTATCAGTCTGGCTGGGGGGTGGGCTACGGCGCGGGAGGCAACTACAGCGGCGGCTATTACAATCCCATCACCAGCGGGCTAACCTACTCGAGCATCGGCGTGAAGAGCCGCTTGCATAACCTGACGCTCAGCTTCACCCCCAACGATAGCCTGTCGGTGGACCTGGGCTTCATGCAGCAGCTGAGCGCGGGCGACAACCTGACCAACACCGATATGCAGGGGCTGAATCTGGGGGTGAACTATCGCCTGTCGGAGAAGACCAGCGTTGCGCTCAACTTCACGCGCCAGAAAGTGGACTACGTAGGCGCGACCGACGGCGCAAAGACCGACATTCTTTACTTCACCCTGCGCACCGAGCTGACGCGCAAGCTGGTATTGAACCTGCAGGCGCAGCGCATGAACTCCTCCAGCCTGTTCAGCGTGGGCGGCGGCGGGCAAAGGCAAGACCAGAAGATGCTGGCGTACTCGCTGAGGCTGGAGTATCCCTTCGCTCCTCGCCAGAGCGCGTTCCTGGAGCATCGCTTCTCAGACGTGCAGGGCTTCTTCGGTAGCATCGACCGCGACAGCGCGCTGGGCTACGAATATGAAATCAACCGCTATTTAGCGTTCACCCTCAGCGTCCGCCTGCAGGAGCGTTCCAACCGCGACGCGCAGTACGCCAACTACAACTACAAAGCCTTCACCCTCGACGCCGACATCAGCGCAAGGTTCTGAGACGGAATCTCTTTTTGTCACAGAGGAGTCGTCTACCTCCGGTTGTGCATCTCCACGAAGGAGGTAGACGACTCTTTTTTGCGAAACGGGGGCAAAATCGCCCCCAAAAGGCTTGCATTTTTGCGGGTAATGTGTTAGAATAGAGCCAAAGCAGGGGTATGCAGCGGGCGCATCTTGATAACCGATACCGATTTTACCATAAACTGACAAAAATGTTTGGGTTACGAGCCTACCTATAAGGGATTGAAACGCTGGTAAACGAATCGCTGAGCATCCTGGAGCATGCCGTTACGAGCCTACCTATAAGGGATTGAAACACGCGGGCGGCACGCTGGTGGCACGAGGTGAGCGCGGTTACGAGCCTACCTATAAGGGATTGAAACCAAAATTAACGAGTTTATCAAGCAGAAGCATAAACTCGTTACGAGCCTACCTATAAGGGATTGAA